>JAEESD010000192.1 GCA_016286145.1 Bacteroidales bacterium
TACGCCCCGGTCCGAAAGTTTTACCGTATCGGTGAAGAATCGGTCGCAGATTCCCTTTACGGGAACGGTGCTGTAGAAGAACCTGTGGTTCATATTTTCGGTCTGGGCATTTACCCTGGGGTGCCTGACGTAGGTAGGGCTGCTCTTGTGGTTGGGCTGCAGGAAGGGACATAGGGCGAGCGAGGCGTCGAACGAGGCGTCAAATGTGCGGTCCAGGGTCTTGAGGGTGTCCAGGAAGCACATCATGCTGAGGATCACCCTGGGCGATTCGGTAGCCACCGCCCAGGCGGCAGTCTGTCCCTTGAATACCTCTGGATAGTTCCGGAACATCCTCGCCGCAATGGTCTTGTGCTGGTCCATGCCGATGGATGTGAGGCTTCCTCCGCGGAGACGGACTTTCTCATAGAAAGGGAAGTACTTTTGGGCGAAGGCCTTGCCGTATGGAGTGAGGACCCCTTCCTTGCCGGCCCATCTGAACCAGGCGTCCAACGAGTCGTACTGGGTGAACTGATATCTGGCGCCGTGCCGGCTCAAATGGCTGACATAGAACGGTTTATATCCTTTTGGTGGCTTGGTTGCAGGCGGGTCTGCCTTATAGTCATATACATAGTGCAGCCCTCCTGCCTTGTTGATGTCGGCCATCACCTCGTCCCTTACGCCCCGGCCTGTCCCCGGGCGCTGAACCCGTGACCCGGGCGCCTGCCCAAGGCTGGCTGCCGCAGCCTGCCCCCATGCGGCCGGCGAAAGTGTTGCCACGAGAGCTACTGTTACAAATAAACGTTTCATCGGCATCTGTTTTGGCAAAGATAGACAAATTTTAAAGAATCGGAAGAGGCGCTTAATCAGCGTAATGCCAAAGACTTAAGCAATATCGGGGTAAGGCGTGAATTCAAGAGCGAAATGCAACTGTTTCGTCAATCTGGGTTAGTATTTTAAAAGTTTCAATTGGGGTTGAATAGCCCAGCCTTTTTCTGGGACGGCTATTCAACCTTGATTGTATATCGACGAGGTCATCATCGGAGTAGTCGTCAAAGTTGCTTTTCTTAGGAATGTACTGTCGAATCAATCCATTGGTATTCTCGTTAGTGCCTCTTTCCCAGGAGTGATAGGGCCGTGCGAAGTACATCGCGGTCCCCAGTTCTGATGACACCCTCTCGTGTTGAGCGAACTGCATCCCATTGTCGGCAGTGATCGTCTTCACGTATCCCTCTTTTGCTAAAGGTGAAAGGAGACTTATCAGCTTGTCTGCCGCCTCCTGTGATGTCGGTCTCTTCAACCTTGCCATAAACAATAGCCCCACCTTCCTTTCCACCACGGTAAGGATGTGTTGTTTATGGGTAGAGCCCACTATCGTGTCGACCTCGAAGTCTCCGAAGCGGGATCTCTCTTCCACAATCGCCGGCCTCTCGGATATATCTACCGCATTGGGAATGAGGCTCCTGCTGTTGTTCAACGTTCCCCGTTTCGCATACTTCCGGCCCTGCCGTCTCAGTGACTTATATAGCGTCCCGCCTCGTCGCTTGTCCATCCATATCCATTTGTATAGAGACTCGTGGGAGCACATCCTGATACCGTGAAGACGGCAGTAGCCCACCACCTGCTCGGGACTGTACAGATCTTCAACTATAAACTTCCGGGCTGTCTCATACACTGCACGTGGGATCGTCTTCTTGTAATTTGCTGCACGCATACGGCAGCGCTGCTCCGCTTTCCGTTGTGCGTACTCAGGATAGTAGTTACGAGTGCCCATGTAGCTGTTACGATTCAGCTCCCTGGTTATCGTCGATTTGTGAACTCCTATTATTACGGCTATCTCTGTTCTTGTGTGATGAGCGCGTAATAACGCTGAAATTTCATACCTTTGTCCTGCGGATAAATGCTTCATCTTGTCTGATATTTGGCGATTGACGGCGAAGATAGTAAGCTTTTCTGTAGGAGACAAGCCATAGAACTTGTCTCCTTTTTTCTTTCTTCTTACTATTCAATCACTTTCGTACCAGTTGCATTTACAAATTGAAATTAAGAACAGCGACGCTACCCAGATTTTCATGATATTCCTGATTCT
>JAEESD010000050.1 GCA_016286145.1 Bacteroidales bacterium
CGTCGTACCAGTCTACATCTACTCCAGTACCATTCTTATAGGCGTTCATCGCGTCAAGGTCGTAGTAGGGATCCCACTCGCGGCCATTGTCGTTGGCCCAGGCCTGGTTGTAGAGACGGGCATAGTCGTATGAGCCGAGAGGCTTCACTACATTGATAGGGGTAGAGACTCCCCCGCTGCTGCGGAAGTTGATCTTCGGGGCGCCTATCGCACCGCGCTTGGTAGTAATGTAGATAACGCCGTTGGCGCCGTTCATACCGTAAAGAGCGAGCTCGGAAGCGTCCTTGAGAATCTGGACAGACTCGATCTCCTCGGCGGAGATATAATCTATATAGTCACTCTTCACCTCGAAGCCGTCTACATATATCTTGAGAGTATTGACATCCGGGCTCTCGGCATAGGAACCGATTCCACGGATGAGCATCCGGGCGCTGCCGCTGCCGGGGATGGCATCGCGGGTGATAACAGTAAGACCCGGAAGCCTGCCCGCGAGCGAGGCGGTGTAATTCGCATTATCCTGAGCCCGGAGAGCCTGGCAGAAGGATGCCAGCGCAAGGAATATAATAACGTACTTTTTCATATTCTGCTAATATCCGGGGTTCTGAACTATGATGCCTTTGTTTACCTCGTCCTGTCTGAACGGCTCCAGGAACCACTTAGGGTGCCAGTAAGCCGTGTAGGAGTAAGCGTCCCAGTAGGAAACGAGTCCGGCCATCGTGTTGTTGTTGTCGATGCAGAGATAGGAAATCTCCGTCTTCGGACCGCCGAGGATCTTTGTTCCGATGTCGGGATGTTTCCAGTGTTTTACGTCGTAGTAGCGCTGGTTCTCCTCGAAACATTCGAGGGCCTTTTCGCGCACGATCAGCTCGCGCAGCTTAGCCTTGTCCGTCTCGGAGACCGAAGGCAGACCGGCGCGGTTACGGATGATGTTCAAGTACTTGAGGGCGTTTTCGGTATCGTTGGTCTCGTTGTAAGCCTCCGCCAGGTTGAGATAGTTCTCCGCAAGCCTGAATAGAGGGAATTCGAACCAACGGCGGGCGCCAGCCTTGTAGTAGAATTTGGTAGGGACTCCGATCGAACGTCCTTCAATCGCACGGGCCATCGAGGCGGCGATCGCAGCGTCTGAGGTCAGACTGCCCATATACCATATCGCGTCGTTCCAGTTCGCATCGCCGTCGTTCGAGCGGCCGAACTTTCCGGGCACACAGATATCCACCCTGAAACGGGGCTCGATCTTGTCGATATTGGCCGCGAAGTCGCTGATCGGCCTGGGGGCCGTCTCATCCGTAGTAGGCCAGTCGATCTCGCCGCCGTCCACATCGCGGTAAAGGCGGACGAAGTTAGTCAGCACGCCGCGCTGCGAGCGCTCGCCCGCATCTACGTAGGCCGACCAGTTATAACCTTCGGTCATATTGTTGTAGACCTGCTGATCGGACTCGATCTTGAAGGCGAGGATGATTTCGGGGCCGTTGAGCTGGGAAACGCCGTTTCCATAGTCTTCGATCGCCTGCTCGAAGGTGTTGCGGTTGCCTTCGCCGGCGGTGAAGATGAGATGTTTGTTGTGGGCCTTGCCCCAGTCTATAAGGGCGAGGTGGGCCGCGATAGCGTCTTTGTAGCGCTGCTCGTCGTAGCCACCCAGCCAGATGAGGTTCTCATCTCCCTGGAAAGGGATACCGAACTCGCGGGTATAGGGCTGAGTCGCATTGAAGAGCGGACGGGATGCGAAGGTCAGCACCCTGGCTTTCATCGCGAGAGCCGCGCCCTTGGTAAGGCGGCCTTCCCATTTGTCGCCGCAGCCGGGCTCGATATCGAACCAGCTATCCGGCAGGCGGGTAAGGGCCTCGCCTATCATCTCGAGGGTAAAGTCGAGCGTTTCCTGAGCGGTAGCGCGCGGGAACTGGAGATTGTCAGACATATTGTTTGCCTGGCGGACGATAGGAACTCCGCCCCAGCGCTGGAACATACCCATATAACGGTATGCGATAAGACCATAGGCCTCGCCCTTCATATACTCCTTCATCTCCGGGGAGAGTTCGGGGCAAGAATCGATATTCTGGATGATAAGCCAGCAAGCTCGTATTACTTCCCAGTTTTCATTGAAGTTGGCCGGAGCGCCCTGGAACTGACCGGATGCATCGAGAACGGTAGAAGGGCCGTTGACTACGAGATTGTATCCGGCGTGCCAGCTGTAGCCGCGGGTGATTTCGCCGGAAAGCGAAGCCAGCGTACCGTGGTTGATTGCCCAGCCTTCGGGAAGTCCTTCGCGAAGGCCGCGGTGATAGGCCCTCCAGAGCATTCCTTCGGTGTCTTTGCGGTTCGAGAAGACATCTTCTTTGTAGACGCTTCCGGTAACCTCAGGCATCTCGAGGAACAGATCGCAGGAACTCACTCCTGCCAGTGTAACGAATATCAGCGTTGCAAAAAGTATCTTTTTCATATCCGTATTCGTTTAGAAGTTGATATTCACACCGATGTTGGTGGTCCTTGTAAGAGGGAAAACATAGGAAATGTTTCCTTCAGAGCCACCCAGGTTGTCCTTCGTCTCGGGATCGATTCCGTAGCGACTCATCTTGTCGAACAGAGTCAGGAGATTGTTCGCATTGGCGTAGATCCTAAGGCCCGATATCTTGATCTTCTGCATAAAGGCAGAATTCTTAGGGAAGGTGTAGCCGAACTCTATGTTCTTGATCCTGAGGTGATCTGAGGACAGAGCCCAGAGATCGCTCTTGGGGCCGAAATCGTAGTGATCCTGGCTGGCGTCGTACACTGCGCGAGGGTAGGTAATCTCTGCGCCGGAAGCCACCTTTTCAGGAGTCCAACGACCCTCATACTGCCAGAGGAAGGCGTTACCGGCCCTCTTGAAGAACGGGCTGGTGATTCGGGCTACGTAGTAGGTTCCCATCGCAGTACCGGAAAGGATCATCTTAAGGTCGAAGCCTCTCCAGCTGAGAGCGATCTTACCGCCGAAGTTCATAAGCGGGCGGTTCGGATAACCGATCGGAGCAATGTCCTTGCTGTCGATAAGTCCGTCGCCGTTGAGATCAACGTACTTGATATCTCCGAGTGTCACTGCATTTGCGGACTGAGAGAAGAAAGGACGGTTGCCAAGTTCCTCGAGGGTATCGTAGAAACCATCGGTTTTGTAGCCATAATACTGGCCGATGCTGTGGCCTGTCTGGTTCATCCAGGGATAGGGGTTCGGGGCCTCGGCCATATACTTGATTGTGTTCTTCGCATATGTAAGGTTACCCTCGACAGTGTAGCGGAAATCTCCGATGCTGTCTTCCCAGCCTGCGACCAGCTCGAAGCCGTGGTTAGTCACCTGACCTACGTTGACAGCAGCGGTATCCCAAGAAGGAACACCGAAGGTGACGGGAATGACTCCGAGTGTGGTAAGGATGTCGCGCCTGTTCTCCGAGAAGTAGTCTGCGGTAAGGTAGAACCTGTTGCGCAGCATCTTCAGCTCGAGACCGGTGCTGAATTTTGAGGATTTCTCCCAGGTTACGTCTTCGTTTCCGAGGGCTCCTTCGGCCGAGCCGAGATAAATAGTATTATAGGAGCCGGTCGAAGTACCGAACTGATAGTAGTTGCTCTGCAGGGAACCGGAACTTGTTGTGCTGGTAAAGCTGCCGGGGCCCATATTGATAGTGTATGTTCCGGGGAGGTAGAGATAGCGTTTGCCGCCGATCTGGTCGTTACCTACAAGACCGTAGCTGGCGCGTACCTTAAGGAAGGTCAGAATATCGTTCTCGGGGAAGAAAGGCTCGTTTGTGATTACGTAACCTGCCGAAGCTGCCGGGAAGAAACCGAAGCGGTGTCCTTTGGCGAAGTTTTCAGTACCGTTGTATGCGAAGTTCAACTCCAGCATATAACGTGTGTCGTAATCGTAGGTAAGGCGGGCCGAACTGCCGATAAGACCGCTGGGGGTGTTGAAGCTGTCGTAGGGCATCGTATATTTAGTTGCGCGCCCAAGTACGAGGCCTCCGATGTTGTGTTTGCCGAAATTGCCCTGATAGTTGAGAACTATATCAGCATAGAAATCGCGCATACCGCCCCAAGAACCAGACGCATAGCCGTCTGTACCTACAGTACCGCCGAAGAACTCGAGTTCATTCGGATTGGTAAGCGAGCGCCTCACGGTATACTGAGGAATAGCGAAGGAACGGATAGCGACCTTGCTGTAGTTTTCCTGGTAACGTACGCTGGTCTGCAGATCGAGTCCCTTCAGAAGATAGGAGAAGTCGTGTCTCAGACGCATCGTTACGTCTACGCGGGTATTGGTTGTAGTTCCCTCCGAACGGCTGAGAAGGGCGGGAAGCCATCCGCCGGTCATCTCATTGTCCGTACGTTTGTGGAGTCCGTCCTGGACCGAGTTCTGAGGATAATCGAAATCGACAATCAGCTTGTCGTCGATAATCATACTGCGGTTCGTAAAGGGGTTACCCTCGTAGATAATCTGCATTATTCCGCTGTAGCGGCTGTAGAGGGAACCTGTTCCGGGGCCGGTAGTTGTTCCGAACTGACCGCTGGTATTGACCGAGAGCGTAGTGTACTTCGCGATATCTACATCTATGTTCGCGCGCACGTTATAGCGCTGGTAGCGCGAGCCGGTGTTTACTCCGAAGTAGTTCGCGTTCTGCATAATCGACTGCTGGTCGAAGTAGTTGAGCGAAACGAAATACTTCACTCTGTCTGCTCCGCCCGAGACG
This sequence comes from Bacteroidales bacterium, assembly GCA_016286145.1. Taxonomy (GTDB): domain Bacteria; phylum Bacteroidota; class Bacteroidia; order Bacteroidales; family UBA932; genus Cryptobacteroides. Next base: position 4,710 of record JAEESD010000050.1, read on the forward strand.
CTTACATTTGCGGACCACTGCGGGGCTATCCTGCTGTAGAGCTCAGCATACGCATCAGATGTTCCATAGTAAAGCGCCTCACTGTTAAGGAGTTGCTGCTTCTGAGCTGAAGTAAGGTTCATCGCCTCTACCTCAGCGGGAGTAAAATCTCGGTTGTTTTTGAACTTCCAGAGATCATCGTCCGTAAAGAGGTAATTCATAAGAGGAGTACTGCCGTAGCCGGCGACCTCGTTCATAATAGCTTCGTTACGGAAAAGAGCGTACTCATACGATGAAAGACCCCTCTGGACGTTTGTCGCGGCAGTAAGGCCGAAGTTTCCGGAGAAGGAGACCTTCGGGGCGCCCTGCTGACCGCGGCGGGTAGTGACGATAATCACTCCATTCGCAGCCCTGATACCGTAGACGGCGGTCGAGGAAGCATCCTTCAGGACACTGATTCCGAGGATATCGTTAGCACTGATACCGTTCAGAATACTCATTGCCTGAGAAGCCGGCTGCTCGATTCCGTCTATGACGATAAGAGGAGCGGTATTTCCCGAATAAGACGAGATACCGCGAATAGCGATATCCGCCGCGTCCTGGCCAGGCTCACCGGAGACCGTCACAGCGCTGATACCGGGAGTAATACCGACAAGAGCTGAGGAGACGTTCGCAACTGGAGCGAGGAGGACGTCGTCACCTTTGACAGTAGTGATGGCTCCGGTAACGTTTACCTTTTTCTGAGTAGCAAAAGCGGTAACGACCGTTTCCTGGAGCATCAGCGAGTCTTCTTTTAGAACAATACGCAGGGGCACGCTCGAAGTAGCGGTAAAAACATAATCGGAGTAACCGATCGCCGAGACTGTAACGGAAGCACCTGATTTTACCTCGAGTTCGAAATTACCTTCGAAGTCGGTTATAGTTCCGTTGTTGGTACCAGTCTCGATGACGGCCGCTCCGATTACCGGTTCGCCGGCATCATCGAGAACGACTCCAGAAATTGTTCTAGTCTGCGCCGAAAGCTGTACACCGCTTAGTAGCAATGCGGCAGCTGAGAGGAGACAGATAAACAGATTTCTCATACTGGGTTATCGTTAGATGTTATGATTAGTTCAATTGGCTAATGCAAATATGGAAATTCTTATTTCCAATTAATGCTGATTATTTCCAGAAAAATTCTAATTTTGTCCAAAGATATTTATATACCGTGAAAAAGATTCCAATTTTATTTATCCTCATCCTCCAATTTTGGACTTTAGGTGCTACTGGCTATTATACTAAGAATATTGGGCTGGAAAACGGTATTTCCCAGTCTGCTGTAACCTCGGTCGTATACGATGGACGAGGAGGACTCTGGATAGGTACGCGCTTCGGACTTAACGAGTACCGAAACGGCGAACTGCGCACCTTCCTTGACGACGGAACCGGAAGAATAGAGGGAAACTATGTTTACTTTCTATTTACTGACAGCCGCGGACAGCTCTGGACATCTACAGACAAGGGGCTATTCCGGTACGACGTCTCGAGAGACTCCTTTGTCAAGATAAGCGAAAGCCAGGCAACCTGCGCTCTAGAGGATGAGAATGGGATCTGGTTCGGAGGGCACTTCGGGCCGCTGTACTTATCTTTCACAGACGGAAGCATCTCCGGAGGTGATTCAGACGTATATACAGACTATCAGACTCTCTTTACATACAATGGAGAGTTGTATACCCTCGACAAACGCGAGGGGCCAGTACGCAACAACGACGGGAAGAAACTGCTCATACCCGAATTGGATGGCAGCCTGATAATGGCCTCTGCCCTCGACGGGAGTACCTTATATATATCTATACTCGGATATGGACTTGTAGCCTACGACCTTTCTTCGGAATCTCTTCTTTTCCGCATCCCTAAGGGCAATGGGATGCCGGACGAACCGCTCCTTGCGCTTACTATTGCAGACGGCGTCCTGTGGATGGGGTTCGATGGTTCAGGAGTGCAGCTGATGGATCTTAAGAATCACTCTATCTCCCAGCTCGGAGACAGCCCTCAGGAGGTGTCGGGACACATTCCTCCTTCCGTAACAGCGCTCTATCGCGATCCCCACGACAATATGTGGATAGGCAGCGTCCGCTCTGGGCTGGTAGGTCTCAAGCCCTCCCCTATCAAGACCTTCTCTCTGACTGAGGTCGATCCAAATGCAGAGAACGTCATAATCAGCGTCCTGTCCTCCTCAGACGGGAATGTTTATCTCGGAACGGATGGAAGCGGAGTCTGCAGATATAGCCCTTCACGCGGTCTTGAATTCGCCCCCGGCCAGGCTGGCCTCAAGGTGACTTCTATAGTGGATTTCGACCAGAATACCCTGATTCTGGCCACCTACAACAGAGGTTTCTTTCTGATGGATCGCAGTACGATGCGTCTTCGCCCGTTTACCCTGGTAGACAGGCGCACTAATGCCGAAGAGTGTTTCAACAGTAACTCCCCTACCATCAATACCCTGCCGGACGGACGTATTCTTCTGCTCGCGGTCAACACCTACCTTTTTGATAAGCGTACGTGGCGCTTCCAGGCTATTCCTAACGAAACCGATGGCTACGGAAGCGAGCTTATTGTAATTGGTTCTGCCGGCAGCGGGACATCCTACGCATACTCTTCCGAAGGCCTTTATACTATAGATCTGAATGATCCTGCCATACGGATAATTTACCACTCGGGAGTAGAAACAGGAAATGTAAATACTGCCGTCTACTACGGAGGACTTATATGGTTCGGAACAAACTACGGACTGTTTACTTTCGATCCTCGAACCTCACAGGTTACGAAAGTAAAGACCAGCTTGTTCTCCAGGGTCAGCAGACTTGAGACCAACGGGGCGGACAACCTCTGGATAGCGGCGGACAATACTCTATTCCTTAGCAGAAACGGCCTTATAGAGATGACTGGAGAGAACCGCGGCGTCCCTGCCAACGAGATACTCTCGAGCGCACGTACTCCAGACGGTACCGTTTACCTAGGAGGTACTGCGGGACTTCTTGAAATTGGCGCCGACTGCTATTTCAGCCTGGATAAAGAGAAACAGGTGGAGCTTCGGGACGAAGAACAAAGTTCTATTAGGCTCCCCCACGACTACTCTTCCCTTACTCTCTCATTCTACCTATCCGGAGCCGATCCTTTTGAAAGGGTTATGTACAGATACGCCCTCTCAGGGACCACCTCTCTTACTATCGAGACCTTTGAGGATATCTTCTCTCTACCGGCCTTGAAACCCGGACGATACATTTTAAATGTATCATATTTGAAATCGGATGGCTCCTGGAGTACCCCTGGCAAGATGTCGGAGATAAGAGTTATGCAGCCCTGGTACAGGTCCAATTCCGCCCTGATTATCTATCTAGTCATTAGTCTCCTCGCCGTCGCATTCCTGATCGAACGCGTCAGTAGACGCAGGATACGCGAACTCGAAGCCCAGCTCCGCGAGCGCGACAGCATCTTCACCGGCAAAGTAGAGGCTTATATAGCAGAACACCTGTCCGATTCCCAGCTGAGTGTTGCAGACATAGCCGATCATATGGCTATGAGCCGCTCTACTCTATACTATAAGATGAGCACATCCTACGGCAAGGGTGTAGCGGAAGTGATTGACGAGATGAGGATGAGAAAAGCAGAAGAATTGCTGACCGGTACTTCCCTTTCGGTTCTTGAGATATCTGAAAAAGCAGGATACTCTACCCCGCGCTACTTCAGCACCCGTTTCAAGAGCCTCCACGACGGGGTTACTCCCCTGAGATTCCGCCAATTACGCTCTAAGATGTAGCCTTATCCCAGGCCTTCTCCCAGTAATCGAGCAGTCTTGATTTAGAGGCCGGCTCAAGGAAGGAGTATTCAATACTGTTGCGGCAGAGCTGCCTGACATCTTCCAGAGACAGATCCCAACCTACAGCAACGGCCAGAAGATCGCCGGTGAGGGGTTCTTCAGCCTGATAAGCGGGATCGTCGGAACAGATTACGAGAGGTATTCCAGCCTTCCGGTAGTCTGAAGCCGGGTGTTTTGCGAAATCTGCGCAATACCCGAGAGCTGCGTTTGAGACCGGACAAATCTCCATACAGATACCCTTGCTGCGTACTTCCTCTTCCAGCTCGGGGTAACGATAAAGGTTGAATCCGTGTCCCAGGCGCTCGATTCCACAGCGAAGAGCGATTGCTATTTCTCCGTTCTCCCCGCTCAGACTCTCGCCGGCGTGGAGAGTAAGATGAAGGCCGGGATTCTCTGCGATTATCTTACGGACCCTATCCTCATAACGGGCCAGGGAGTAACTGCGATCCTCGTCATTGACTATATCTATAGCCACGATAAAGTTTTCGTCTCCGTCCTTTACCTTTTCTCGAACATACAGAGCATTCTCCATCAAGGTATCGAACAGAGGGTCCCATACATCGTTTTTTCCGCCGCAGGCTACGATGCGAAGCGTTATGGCTGGATCAACCTCCGCCCTTACGGCCTGAAGCGCACGCAGAAGGGCTTCGCCGCGCGCTAAAGCATCTTCGCGGGTACCGAAGAAAGGACAACGAAGTTCGAGATGTTCGACTCCTATCGAGTGATAGTATTTAAGAACGCGGGTATAGTAGTCCTGAACCAGCGAAGGCGAGGTACAGATAGAGCCACACTTGATAAAGATGCCCTCGAACCAGTCCCAGGTACGCTGGTCTCCCGCGCCAAGAACTGTCCAATACTTTCTGAAATCCTCTACTGTAAGCCCTTCTGCCAGGCATTCCTCCATCGTACGGCTCCCGTAAGGCGCTCCTACTCCGCTATAGTGTATCTGCCACTCCGGAGTAATCACCAGTTCGGGATGGTCCTTTAGAAACTCTACCTGGTCTGCAATAGGAAGTATAGCATCCGCGTGGGCATGGAGATCCGCTCCCTTCGGAAGAGAGCGCAGGAACTTAAATAGAGGCGTAGAATAAACCTCTTTGTCTCGAAGAAAATCTATACGGGTACCGAACTGCTCTTTAAAAGCAGCTTTGATAGCTTCAAATTCCTGGGACATACGCATTATCGATTGACTATTTCAAAGCCTCTAGATGGGCGTTCGGAGCTTCCATTATATTCCAGGAGAGAACCGCGCCTTCAAAACCGTGGCGTCTTACCGCATCAAGAGACTCCCGAACGTACTCCGGAGAGGTATGCGCGACATTCTCGCGGTAGTTGATTTCGATTCCCGGGTACTTCAAGCAGGGATAGCCCTCCATAGCCTCCAGCTGGGAATCAAGGAACTCTAGGCTCATCTCAATCTCCGGATATCCCTTAGCATCCGGAGCCGCCTTCCTCATCTGTTCATACTCGAAGCCCATTCCTGCAGGAGCAGTTGTCCTCCTGTATAACATAGGCTTGATGAAATCGGCGTGCTGCGAGAGTATCGAGTAGTCCTGACCGACGAAGACGGACATAAACGGAGCAAATAGATCCATCCCTATGGAAAGACCGCGCAAGCGCAGACTGTCGGCTACAGCAGCAACGCCCGTACTTACGACTCTTCCCTTGGCTCTGAAGTATTCTGCGGCTGTTTTACTTTTGAATTTGAAACCTTCCGCAGGGCTGTATGATGTTACGGAAAAGAAAGAATACCCGTCGGCGACCAGGGCGGCGCGCACATCCGAAAGGGAGACACCCTGCGCGGCGAACGCGCGCTCACACAGCGGGCAGCCGCAGCTCAGAGCGCCGCCGATGCCGCCGACAAATGACT
>JAEESD010000193.1 GCA_016286145.1 Bacteroidales bacterium
CCTTGTGGCCGCCCTACTCACCGCTTGTACAGGCAAATCCCAGATGGAGAAAGACCTGGACAAGATGATCTCGAAGATGACCCTCGAAGAAAAGATCGGTCAGATGATCCAGATCGAGATTTCCAAGATCTCATGGCAAAATCCGGAATTCGACTTCTACAATGTAGTCAAAATGGGTCCGGAAGAACTCGAAGCCCTGATCAGCAAATACAGGCTTGGAGACAAGTACAACGCGCAGACTATGTGTCGAGAGCGCGACGTCGAGAACTGGAACTCTCTCCTGCCCTTCTATAGTCTCTCAATCGATCTCGGGACAGCAGAGGGATTCAAGCTCGACCGCGAAAAGATGAGACAGGTCTTCGGAGATCTCCACGTCGGTTCGATTCTCAATATGATAGGCAACAAGGAGGCTTCCCCGCTCGAGCTCTGGCAGAAGAGCATCGCCGAGATGGAGGCAGCGTCGGTGGAGTTCAACGGTATCCCGATGATATATGGGCTTGACCAGGTCCACGGCCCCACCTACATCGTAGGAGGGACGATGTTCCCGCAGCAGATCGGGATGGCCGCGACCTTCAACACCCCGCTGGTAGCCGAGCTCGGCGAGATGAATGCCTACGAGACCCGCGCCGCCGGCGTCCGCTGGTGTTTCGGCCCGAGCATGGATCTGGCTGTAGAGCCGACATGGTCCCGCTGCTATGAGACCTGGGGCGAGGACCCGTACCTTACCTCTATTATGGCGGGCGCGTACGCGCGAGGACTTTTCGGCCCCGACAACGACCATATTGACGCCTATCATGTAATCCCCTGCCTGAAGCACTATATGGGCTACGGCGCACCCCACAACGGAATCGACCGCACAAATGCCGTCATTTCCGAGGCCGATCAGCGCGAGAAACATTTCGAGCCTTTCCGCAGGGCCGCCCTGGACGGCATCCCTTCGGTAATGAGCAACTCATCAGCCATCAACGGCGAACCCGGAGTATGCAATACGAGGATTCTTACCGACTGGCTTAAGGACGAATGCAAGTGGGACGGCGTGATAGTCACCGACTGGGGTGACGTAGGAGAACTCGCACGCCTGTTCAAGGCCGCGAATGATCCCAAGGACGCTATCGAGAAATCTATCAATGCCGGTATCGATATGATCATGGTGCCCTATGATCTCACCTACAACCAGTTGCTCAAGGAGCTGGTCGAGGAAAAGAAGGTCCCCATGTCCAGAATCGACGATGCATGCCGCCGCGTGCTCCGTATGAAATACAGGGCCGGTCTGTTCGACAGCGAGCAGCCCGAGGTCGAGTATCCTCTCTTCGGTAGCGCCGAATTCGCCTCCAAGGCTCTCCAGGCTGCTATCGAAAGCGAAGTACTCCTCAAGAACGATGGTGGAATCTTGCCCCTTAAACCGGGAGCGAAGATCCTTCTCTGCGGCCCCAACGCCAACTCTATGAGGACTCTTTCCGGCGGATGGACTCTTACATGGCAGGGCAGCAAAGCCGAGCATCTATCGGATCCCTACAATACCATCTACGAGGCTTTCGTTAACCGTTTCGGAAAGAAGAACGTCATCTATGAGCCCGGCGTAGAATACGATTTCGACGCAGAGTGGCAGGTGGAGAAGAAACCTCAGATCAAAAAGGCTGTAGCCCGCGCCGCCCAGGCTGATGTGATAGTAGTCTGTGTAGGAGAAAACACATATGCCGAGACTCAGGGCAGCATCAAGGACGCCAACCTCTCCGAAAATCAGAAAGAACTCGTCCGAGCCCTCGCCGCAACCGGTAAACCGGTGGTGATGGTCCTTAACGAAGGCCGCCCGCGCCTTATCAGCGACATAGAGCCGCTGGCCGGTGCAATCGTGGACGTATTGCTTCCGAGCCACTACGGCGGCGACGCCCTCGCAGCGCTGCTCTCAGGCGATGAGAACTTCAGCGGCCGTCTGACCTTCACCTACCCCGCATATCCCAACGCCTTCACAACCTACAATATCAAGGTAATGGAAGACCTTTCGACTACCCCGGGAATATACAACTATGAGAACTAC
>JAEESD010000051.1 GCA_016286145.1 Bacteroidales bacterium
GGTCTTGCGCTCAGCGGAACCGTCCAGAACTTCGCCGGCGGCATCATGCTGATCATCTTCAAGCCCTTCAAGGCAGGTGACCTTATCGAAGCCCAGGGTTTCCTCGGAATTGTAACTGAGGTTAATATCGTTTCGACTAAACTCCGTACCCCGGACAACAGGATAATCGTCCTTCCCAACGGCGCCCTCAGCTCGGGTACCATCAACAACTATTCTCCCAAGGCATACCGCCGTATCGATATTGATCTTCCCTTCGAACACGGAACGGATGTCGAGAAACTTATCGAGACTCTTAAGACCCTGGTAGCCAAGGAGAAACTGGTCGTCACCGAACCTATTGAAGAAGCTGGAGCTCCCTTCTTTACCATCTGCGATATCGACAAAGATGCGGTAACCGTAAGGACCCGCGTATGGTGTAAGAACGAGGATTACTGGACAGTTTACTTCAATCTTCGCAATACCCTTTATACCGCCCTCGGAGCGGCCGGCTTCAAGTTCGCATCTACTCGCGTACAGGTAAAACAGTCCTAATCTTTCAGAAGGGATGGCACGAGGGCGTAAAACAACTATCATACTCGAGAACGTAGTGATCGAGTCAGTGGCTGCCGAAGGCAAGTCACTGGCCCACGCTAAACTCCCTACCGAACCGGAAGAAGCTACCCCCAGGGTGCTTTTCGTCCCGTTCGCCGTACCGGGAGACGTAGTAGACGTGATGCTCACCAGGCGCAAGAAATCCTTCCTGGAAGGTAAGATAGTCCGTATCGTGAAACCCTCTCCCAGGAGGCTTGAGCCTTTCTGCAAACATTTCGGGACCTGCGGGGGCTGCAAGTGGCAGATACTCCCCTACGATCTTCAGCTCGAAGCTAAGAGGCGTCAGGTCTACGACCAGCTCGTGAGGATAGGACATCTGGACGTCCCTGAAATCAGGCCCGTACTGGGCTCGGCAAAGACAGTAGAGTATCGCAACAAACTCGAGTTCACGGCTTCCTCCTACAGGTGGGTTTTCCCGGACGAAGAGCCCGAAAATCTCAGTGAAGCGGAGCGTGTAGGACTCGGATTCCACGTAGGAAAATTCTTCGACAAGGTACTCGATATCGAGCACTGCTATCTTCAGAGAGAGCCCTCCAATCAGATACGCCTTTTTGTTAAAAAATACGCCCTGGAACACGGTATTCCCTTCTTTAATTTAAGGGAAAAAACGGGAATTCTACGTAACATGTTTGTTAGGACTGCTGAAAATCAGCAGGTTATGTTGATAGTCTGTTTCGGCCAGGATTTCCCCGGAAGAGAGGCTTTCCTTGATGCGATTGCTGCAGAATTCCCCTCCATTAGCTCGCTTTACTACATCATAAACGCCAAGGTCAACGACTCCGTAGCCGATCAGGAATGTATACTTTATAAGGGAGACGAGGCGATTTATGAGTCGATGGAAGGTCTGACCTTCAAGATAGGTCCGAAGTCTTTCTATCAGACAAATACCGAGCAGGCTTACGAACTTTATAAGGTAGCCCGCGAGTTTGCCGACCTGAGCGGGGACGAAGTTGTCTACGACCTCTATACCGGAACGGGTACTATCGCCCAGTTCGTCAGCTCGAAGGCCTCGAAGGTGATAGGTATCGAGTATGTCCCGGAGGCCATAGAAGATGCCCGCGAAAACGCCCGCCGAAACGGTATCTCCAACTGCGACTTTTACGCCGGCGATATGAAGGACATCCTTACGGACGGATTCATCGAGGACCACGGCCGGCCGGATGTCATCATCCTCGACCCTCCCCGCGCCGGAATACACCCGGACGTTGCGAAGGTAATCCTCAATGCGGCTCCTAAGAGGATAGTGTACGTGAGCTGCAACCCGGCCTCCCAGGCTCGCGACCTGGCCGCCCTATCCGTAAAATACAAGGTGACGGCAGTACAGCCTGTTGATATGTTCCCTCATACTCAACACGTAGAGAATGTGTGCCGTCTCGAACTGCTATGATAATTGATATACTTCTGCTTCTCCTGGGCCTTGGCCTGGTAGTATTTGGTTCTGACATTCTTGTAGACGGATCGTCTGCAATAGCCCGCAAATCGGGTGTCAGTGAATTCGTGATCGGCCTTACTATAGTCGGTTTCGGAACCTCTATGCCCGAATTGATAGTAAGTCTTACCGGCGCCATCGAAGGTTCGGCCGACATCAGTATAGGTAATATAGTCGGCTCAAATACCCTGAATGCCCTGCTGGTGCTCGGCGCCGCTGCCGCGATTACGCCTATCGTAATAAACAGGATCAACCTTACCCGTGATATCCCTATCTTCCTCGGGATCACCCTTTTCTTCGTGCTATTGACGACTAAGGGCTACCTGAACTGGGTAGACGGCCTGATGCTTCTGGCTGTTTTCGCTGCCTATCTGGTCATGTGTTTCAAGAGCGGTAAGGTAGATGTAGAAGAAGCTCCCAAACGCGATATTAGCCTGTTTATGGCTATCGTAATGGTCCTTGGAGGACTTGCCGGCCTCGTCTTCGGAGGAAGGCTGTTCGTGGACCATTCAGTCAATTTCGCAAAGGAGGTCGGTGTCAGCGAGAAGTTTATCGCAATTACCCTGCTCGCGGGTGGTACCTCGATGCCCGAGCTGGTTACCACTATCGTCGCTGCGGCGAAGAAAAAGGGCCAGCTGGCGCTCGGCACCATCATCGGCAGCAATGTCTTCAATATCCTGTTCGTGCTGGGCGTAGCCTCGCTTGTGACTCATCTAGGAGTAGGAACTATGACCTGGGTGGATTTCGGCTTCCTGTTTGCCAGTACGGTTATCCTTGCCCTATGCGCCTATATAGGCAAGAGAGAGCGTATAAACAGGTTCGAGGGAATACTTATGATGGCGGCCTATGTAGGCTATATAGGCTGGCTTATCTATACCATCTAGAAGTAGAGGGCGATTCCTATATCTAAAGTGATGTGTTGCCTGCGCGAGTAGACCGTCTGCTCGCGGGGAACGACGCCTTCGTAAGGATCTACTGGAAGCGGGCTGCAGGTGATCAGATTTGCCTTTACAAAGCCGTCAAGGCTTACTTTCAGGCCCATGTCGTGGCGCAGTCCAATACCTGCCGAGTAAAGGTTAACCTTGTCTTCCAGACTCCATTTATACAGGGCGGCTCCTGCCCCGCCGAAAAGGAACATGCCGGTTTCAGTGTACCCCCAGGGGAAGATGGAGAACTGGACCTCGGCCGGGACTACCCTATAGTCTTTCTCTACTCCCCTATAACCGCCTCTCAGAGTAAGGGCGAAGTAATTCAGGAACTCCAGTCCGAGATCCGCGCAGATAAAGGCGTTGGTATAATAGTCCGGAGTCAGGGGCTCGGAATCGGAGATTCTGCTTCCGTAGGAGTTGTAGATAGTGTACTCGAAACTGCTTGCCGCCTTGGCGCTGTAACCCCACTGAATACCGTACCTCAGGCGCGGGTTTCCGGCCTCCGAAAGGGCTTCGGATACGAGGATAAGCGCCAGAGATAAGGCTGTTATTTTCAGCAGTTTACTCATTTGAATCTATAGTAAAGGGTTATCTGCGGAATAAGGGCTTTCAGTACCCCGTTTTCATACCAGGAAAGGTCCAGCGTCCCGAAGGTTTCGTCTTTTCTGAGCTGGAAACCGAACTCGCCGGTAAAGCTCAGGGCGATGTCGATATTGTTCTGGAAAAGGAAGAGCACTCCTGCCCCGGCGGCCATTCCGAGGATGGGGCCGTGGTTACGGTTGGGGGCGCCGTGGTCCCTGACCCAGCCGGTAGTAAAGCCGCCGCCCAGGTAGAAGCGGTAGTCTATGTCTTCGCGGATGACTCCGCCGCGCAGCTGGTTCTGGTGGAGCCAGGTGAACTTTACGCCGGGAGTGTTTTCTATGCCGTTAAGGATACCGTCCATATCTGCGGTAAGGCTGACGGTATTATAGACGCGGCGGTCGCTTTGTTGAATTCCGAGGCTGACTCCGAAGCCTTTCGGGGAGTTAAGAAGGCCGGCTCTCTCGATCCTTCGCTGGGCATAAGCCTCATTGCAGCCCATCAGAAGGGCTACAGTTATCAGCAGTGTTATGAAGGCCGGTTTAGTCACAAATGCTAAGTTACGAATTATTTGTTAATTGCCCGCAAATGGGTAATTTTGTCCTGTCAAATAAAACTCTATGCCGGCAACAACCCTGCTTGCTCCCCTTCCGGAGCGCCTGAGACCGAGGAGTCTCGATGAATATGTAGGCCAGAAACACCTGGTCGGCGAAGGCTGTATCCTGCGCAATATGATAGAGAGCGGAAACCTCTCTTCGTTCATACTCTGGGGCCCTCCCGGAGTGGGGAAAACTACCCTTGCCCGTATTATGGCCGACTCCCTGGGCCGCGAGTTCTATACCCTCTCGGCGGTAAGCGCAGGAGTTAAGGAAGTTCGCGAGGTGTTCGATGCCGCTAAGCGCGGTTCGCTCTTCAGAGACGGCAGAGCTCCAATCCTATTCATAGACGAGATCCATCGCTTCAGCAAGGCCCAGCAGGATGCCCTTCTGGGAGCCGTAGAACAGGGCGTAGTAGTTCTTATAGGAGCTACTACCGAGAACCCCTCTTTCGAGGTAATCTCTCCCCTTCTGTCCCGCTGCCAGGTCTATGTACTCAAATCGCTCGATAAGGAAGACCTGCTTACTTTGCTCGACAGGGCCCTCAAGCAGGACGAAGTCCTCAGGGAAAAGAACATAAAGGTAGTCGAGACCGACGCGCTTCTTCGCCAGAGCGGCGGAGACGGACGCAAGCTCCTCAATATCCTGGAAGTCGTAATCGATTCCCAGGCCGGCAAAAAGGAGATAGTAATCGACAACAAGATCGTAAGCGACTGCCTCCAGAAAAGTACTGCGATCTACGACAAAGACGGCGAGATGCACTACGACATCATCTCTGCCTTCATAAAAAGCGTACGCGGCTCGGACCCCAACGCGGCGGTCTATTACCTCGCCCGTATGCTGGACGGGGGCGAAGACCCGCTCTTCATAGCCCGCCGCCTCTGTATCCTCGCCGCGGAGGATGTGGGCCTTGCCAACCCGAACGCCCTGCTCCTGGCGAACAGCACCTTCCAGATAGTCCATTCGATCGGGATGCCAGAGGCGCGGATTCCGCTCTCCGAATGCGCGATCTACCTGGCCAGCTCGCCCAAGAGCAATTCGGCCTATATGGCCATCGGCGCAGCCCTAGAGGCCGCAGCCTCCGACAAGACTGCTCCCGTCCCGCTCCACCTTCGCAACGCGCCTACCAAGCTGATGGAGGAGCTGGGATATTCAGACGGCTACAAGTATGCCCACGACTTCCCCGGTCACTTTGTAGACCAGGAGTTCCTACCCGACGCCTTCCGCGGCCGCGTCTTCTACGAGCCTCAGCCCAACAAACACGAAGACACGCTCAAAGCGTACCTCCAGGCCTGCTGGCCGAAGTACTACACGAAAAAATAACTAGAACGGATAGGTAATAGCTCGCGAAGCGATGCCCGTTCGCTAGAACGGGTATCCTACGCCGAAGTGAAGGGCGACGCCTCCCGTCTTGAAGGCGGTGATGGGGTCGAGCCACTTAACTGAGGCGGAAGGATCGCGCAGGCGTACACCCATATCCAGACGGATAAGGATAACGTTGGCGTTGAGCCTGATTCCGAGGCCGTAGTCGGCGGCGATGGCGGTAAGATCTACTCCGGAATGCGTATCCCAGACGTTTCCTGCCTCAGCGAACAGAGCGCCTTCCAGCATCCAGAACAGCGGGAAGCGGTATTCTACGTCTGCTTCCAGTTTCATATCACCGGTCTGGCTGGGGATGCTGAAGGTCTTGTCGAGGGCTGATGCTCCCGGGCCCAGTGAACGGGTCTGCCAGCCTCTCATACTGCTGGCTCCTCCGGCATAGAACTGCTTTTCATAGGGCAGCGCGGTACTGTTTCCGTAGGCCTGACCGATTCCGGCGAGGACGCGGAATGCGACAGCCTGTTCGTCGTCCAGTCCGAAGCGGTAGCCGCGGGCGAGGGCCAACTCAACCTTGGCATACTGGGAGAAGGGCGCTCCGAGAAGAAGACCCTGACCTGCTCCGTTGGCGGGGAGAAGACCCTTGAAGAGGCTGATTACATTGCCTGAAAGGTCTGCCTGAAGCCTTGCGGTGTAGTATGAGGTAGTAGGGATAGGGTCAGAACTGCTCGAGTAGTAGAAGGTTCCCGCGACTCCGATATCGGAGTGGTCCTGATACGAGTACTTCATGTAAGGATTCTTGTTAAGCCTTTCCGCGAAGGCGGAGTTGAGGTCGAAGAGCCTTACGTAGTTGATCTGAAGCGGGTATATCTGATACGACAGCTTTCTGCGGTAGATTCCGGTATAGCCGTAGGAGCCCGAAAACAGGTTGCGGGTATATTCAGGACGGTTTTGGTGAGAGAAGGACAGGTTGAACTCCGTACGGGGTACGTTGGATCCCTGGAAGCGCTCGTATCCCAGTCCCAGGAAGCGCGGCAGACTGAGCGAGGCGGAAGTACCGACCTCGGTTGCGTGTGTGTCGCTGTCTATCATAAACTGGAAGTTTCCGCTGAAACCTATGCTTAGCCACTCCCCTCCGCCGAAGATGTTCTTATGGTAGTAGCTCAGGCGGGGAGAGATGCCTATAAGGCCGGAAGAGTTGGTACTGACTTCGAGATTAGTCTTGAAACCCTGAAGCTTAGATTTAGTCAGGGCGATATTGCAGTCTACGGTAGTACTGTCTGCGGGGGTAAGGTTCACTCCTACGCTCTGGAATACTCTAAGCGAAGAGAATCTGGAGTAAGTATTGGATACCTTGTCTACATTGTAGAGGTCTCCGGGGTGAAGGAGGTTCATTCCGCGAAGGACTGACTCCTTGAACTTAAGATCTTCAGGATAGGTTACGCTTACCTTTCCGATGTAGGACTTACGGATGGTAGAGGGAATCTCATAGATAACCGCAGCCTTTCCGGCGCGGCCGTTGGTACCCGCGTAGAAGTGATACTGGCTCTGGTCTATGTTGTAATAGCCCTTGGAGCGAAGAGACTCTACGCTCCTTGCTATTTCCTCTTCCATAGTCACCTCGGAAAGATTCTCTCCCTGACGGACCAGTATCTTGCTGGAATCGGCCATAAAGTCCGTACGGAAACCGTCGGCCTCAGGCAGCCTGAAGATTATGGTATCGATAGGGATCTGCTGACCCAGCTCAACCTGGTATGTGACCTTGGCTTTTTTACCCTTGTAGGTGATGAGGGTGTCTACCTTGGAGTCGTAGTATCCGAGCTTAGTCAGGCGCTCGCCCATCGCGGTCCTGGAGAGGGCCGTACTGCGCTTATTCAGGATTACAGCTTTTCTCTCGAACAGGGATCTGACCGGTTTCTGGCGGACATATTGGGAGAGTTCGCTGACGTTGAAGAAAGGGTCTCCGCTTACTTCGATTTTATATGAATCCAGGATGTACTCATCCTCTGCAAGCTCCACCTTCGAGAGTGAAGCGCAGGATGTTGCCAGACCTGCTAGGACTGCCAGGTAAAACAGAGGGCTGAGGGTCTTCTTTTTCATATGGAGAATCGTACAAATTTAGCAAATAATTGAGTATATTAGCACTCTCGTTATGGTTAAGTTGACTTCAGCTGAAATCAAGTCTGTAAAAGCCCTGGGCTCGAAGAAGTTCCGCGACATCGAAGGACTTTTCGTGGTCGAGGGCGAGAAGATGGTTGCCGAGGCTCTCGAGTCCGGCTTCAAGATCGAAAAACTCTACCGCCGCGATGAGATAGGAGAGCAGCAGATGTCCAGGATAAGTTCGCTGGACTCCCCCTCCCCCGTTCTGGCCGTTATCCGTAAGGCCGAGCCTAAACCGGCCGTCGCGGGTAAAGGCCTGTTCCTGGCGCTGGACAGCGTCCGTGACCCCGGCAATCTCGGGACTATTATGAGAATTGCGGACTGGTTCGGAATAGACGGTATTTTCGCCTCGCAGGATACGGTAGACCAGTATAATCCTAAGGTAGTCCAGGCTTCGATGGGCGCGGTCTTCCGTAAGACGGTGACCTATTGCGACCTTCCCGCTTTGTGCAGGAGTTTCAGGGAGGCTGGGCTGCCGGTGTATGGGACCTTCCTCGACGGGTCGGACATCTATGGGGCCGAGCTTAAGGGCGAGGGCCTGATCGTGATGGGAAGCGAGTCCTTCGGAATCAGCAAGGAAGTCGGAGCGAACGTAGACTCTCGCCTTAAGATACCCTCCTATTCGGTGGGCCCCGGCGCCGAGTCGCTCAATGTGGCGGTCGCTACGGCCGTAACGGTAGCTGAGTTCAAGAGAAGAAACGCCTAGGAAGAAGAAGATGATTATTTATCAGGTACTAACCCGCCTATGGCGCAGCGGAAAGATGTCGGGCTTCGACACCCCGGCCTTCAGCTATCTCCGCTCCCTGGGGGTCTCCCATATCTGGTATACCGGAATCATCAGACACTCGACCGGCAAGCCCTATGTAAAGGGTAAGCTGGGCTCTCCCTATTCGATCATTGACTACTACGACGTCAATCCCTATCTGGCAGACAATCCGGATCGCAGGATCGAGGAGTTCGAGGACCTTGTCCGTCGGACCCACGAATCCGGAATGAAGGTCATAATAGACTTCGTCCCGAACCACGTCTCCCCTGATTATTCGGATTCCCGCGGCGGAATCGTTACCCTCCATCGCTGCGACTACGACTGGACGGATACGGATAAGATCGATTACGGCTGCCGGGAAAACTGGGACCGGATGCTCTCGATAGTGCGCTATTGGGCAGACAAGGGAGTGGACGGTTTCCGCTGCGATATGGCCGAGTTGGTACCGGTAGAGTTCTGGCGCTACCTCATTCTCGGCGCGAAGCAGTCCCATCCCCAGCTTCAGTTCATAGCCGAGGTCTATGAGATGGGCTCATACGAGCGTTTCATCTACTCCGCCTGCTTCGATTACCTCTACGACAAATCCGGCCTCTACGATACCCTGCGCGGGATCAGCTCGGGCGCGAACCTCGCCTGGGACATAACCGGGGTCTGGCAGAAACTCGGAACCCTTCAGCCCCATATGCTGAATTTCCTCGAAAACCACGACGAACAGCGTCTGGCCAGCCCGTGGTTCGCGGGCTCTGCCGAGAAGGGCTTTGCCGCACTGGCGGTTTCCGCCCTCTTCTACCCCTGTCCGTTTATGTTTTACTTCGGTCAGGAATTGGGAGAGGCTGCCCTCGACGGGGCTGCCGGGCGTACCAGCATCTTCGACGATCAGCGCCATATAGACCCTCTTGCTCCCCTCTCAGAGTACCAGCAAAAGATCCTGGAGGTCTATCGCAAGGTCCTAGGACTTCGCCAGGAACTGGGAGCTGCTCAGAACTTCGATCTGTGTTACTTCCAGAAAGCGGCTCTGGGCTTCGATATGAGAAGACATTTCGCCTTTATAAGGGGCAACGAGAAGTCTTCGGCGGTAGTGTTCGCCAACTTCTCCGACAAGCCCGCTTCGGCCTGTCTAAGGATACCGGCGGAGGCCCCTGGAGCCTTCGGCTCCGAGTTGGAAGTAGAAGCGGGGCCGTGGGATTTCCAAATATGCCGGAAATAAGTTAAATTTGTACGATTCGCCTGAAACAAGTACTAAATACATACACATACAACAAACAACAATGAAAGGATCAGTTATCATTCTTTGCGGCGGCGGCCCGGCTCCGGGTATGAATACCGTCGTGTGTTCGGTCGCCAAGACCTTCCTCAGCAACGGTTATCGCGTCATCGGCCTTCACGGAGGCTACAGCGGACTCTTCAGCAAGAACCCTCGTACAGAAGACCTTGACTTCTACAAGGCAGACGCATACTTCAACAGAGGCGGCAGCTACCTCCAGATGAGCCGCTTCAAACCGACCCCCGAGGATTTCGAGAACAACTTCAACCTTGCCCTCTTCAAGGACAATGATATCAAGCTCCTCGTCACCGTAGGCGGAGACGATACCGCCTCTACAGCCAACAGAATCGCAAAGTTCCTCGAGGCTAAGAAATACCCTATCGCCAACATCCACATCCCCAAGACCATCGACAACGACCTCCCTCTCCCGGAGAATACCCCTACCTTCGGTTTCAACTCCGCAAAGGACGAAG
>JAEESD010000052.1 GCA_016286145.1 Bacteroidales bacterium
TTTATTTGTTTGCGTGTGTAAGGCGGAGATACTCTGCTACGGTCTTTTCGAGACCCATGTAGAGGGCGTCACTGATAAGGGCGTGGCCGATCGAGACCTCGTCTGTCCAGGGAATAGTCTTTACGAAATACTCCAGGTTTTCGAGGCTCAGGTCGTGTCCGGCATTGAGGCCCAGTCCACACTCGCGCGCGGCGCGGGCTGTCTCCAGATAAGGCGCTATTGCCTTCTCGGGGCCGGCGGGATACTCGGCCGCATAGGCCGCGGTATAAAGCTCGACTCTGTCTGCCCCGCATTCCTTGGCCGCGAGAGCCATCTCGGGAATAGGGTCGATAAAGATCGATACCCTGATTCCACGGGAGTGGAACAGCGAACACATCTCCGTCAAAAATGCTTTGTTTTCGATGACATTCCAGCCGGCGTTGGAGGTAATTGCGTCGTGGCCGTCGGGGACGAGGGTCACCTGATCGGGAACTACCTCGAGAACCAGCTCGCGGAACTGAGGCTCCGGATTTCCTTCGATATTGAACTCGGTCTTTACGATGGGGCGAAGGAGCCTGACGTCTGAATAGCGGATGTGGCGCTCGTCCGGACGGGGGTGAACTGTAATCCCTTCCGCACCGAAACGTTCGATATCCACGGCCGCCTTCTCTACGTCCGGGAGGTTTCCGCCACGGGCGTTGCGAAGGGTCGCGATCTTGTTGATATTTACGCTAAGCCTTGTCATCCAAACGCGCAAAATTACAAATAAAAATGCTAAATTTGAGGCTCCATATGAAAATTGCATATTTCATAAAGAAATCGGGCCTTCAGGCCGACCCCGCCGTCAGGTCTTTTCTCAAAGACCTTGCCGCCTCCGGCGCCGAGACGTACGACGTCTCCGGCGGGCTCGTCCCCGGAACTGATATGCTCATCGCTTTCGGCGGAGACGGGACCTTTCTGACCGCTTCGCGCATAGTCTGCGAGGCAGGCGTCCCGATTCTGGGTATCAACCTCGGCCGTATGGGCTTTTTGTCAGATAACGAGCTCGGCTCGGTTCTGGAGCCCCTCCTGGCCGGGAAGTATACGGTCGAAGAGCGCGAGATGCTCGAGGTAAGGGTAGAAGGCGCGGAGGCGTCCGCCGTCTATCCCTATGCCCTGAACGAGGTGGCCTTCCGCAGGAGCGGAGCTGGGACGCTGGGCGTTGGGGTGAAGCTGGATGGGGCCGAGCTCCCGACCTATTGGTGTGACGGCCTTCTGGTCTCGACCAGCACCGGCAGTACTGCCTATTCGCTGAGCGTCGGCGGCCCGATCTGCCCTCCGAACGTGGAGGTCCTGATTATCGCCCCTATCGCGCCCCATAACCTCAATGTCCGCCCGCTGGTAGTCGCGAAAGACTCGGTCGTGGAGCTTCAGGCTATAGACCGTAAGAACAGGTCTGTCCTTCTGTCTGTAGACAACAAGGACTATGTCCTGCCGGCCGGCGCCCGTATCAAGGTAGGCTGCGCCCCCTTCTCCCTGAAGAGGGTCTGCATCGGCAAATCAAGTTTCATCGACGCCCTCCGCTCCAAGCTTTTCTGGGGTGAGGACGTCCGTAATGCAAGGTAAATGAACGTACCCCAACACATAAGCATCATTATGGACGGCAACGGCCGCTGGGCTAAGCAGCGCGGCCTGGAGCGTGTCCAGGGACACATCGAAGGAGTAAAGAGTGTCCGCGCAGTTACCGAAAAGTGTGTGGAGCTCGGAGTGAAATACCTCTCTCTTTACGCCTTCTCGGAGGAGAACTGGAACCGCCCTACGGAAGAGGTCGGCGCCCTGATGTCGCTTCTTGCGAAGTGTATGATCCAGGAGTACGATACTCTGATGGACAACGGCGTAAGGTTCCGTGTCCTCGGAAACCGCTCCCGTCTTGCCCCGGATCTGAACGAGGCTATCACCAATCTCGAGAAAGCCACGGAGAACAACCCCAATACTACGATGCTCATTATGCTGAGCTACAGCGGGAAGTGGGACATCCTCCAGGCTACCCGAAAACTCGCCGCCTCCGGGAAAAACCCCGAAGAGATTACGATGGAAGACATAGACGGCGCTCTTGTTACCGCAGGTATCCCGGACCCCGAGCTTCTGATCAGAACCTCCGGCGAGCAGCGCATCAGCAATTATATGCTCTGGCAGACCGCTTATACCGAGTTTGTATTCACCGACACACTTTGGCCTGATTTTAGAAAGGATAGTCTGCTGGCCGCGATCGAGGAGTATTCCCGCCGCGACCGCCGCTTCGGAAAAGTGAAATAGTTTAACTATCTTTGTGGGCTTTTTTAGAACTAGTATGAGAATAGGCCGGTTTCTGTTAACCATCATCTTCTGCGCCGCCGCTGCGCTTTCTGCGCGCGCGCAGGTGGAGGTGGATTACTCTCGACCCCAGACATATATAATCGGCGGAGTCTCCGTCGAAGGAAATACGTATTTCTCCGATCAGCAGATTATCCAGCAGTCCGGACTCGTCCAGGGCCGCGATATTTCCGTCCCCGGAGACGATATCTCCGCAGTCCTTAAGAAACTTACCCTTCAGAACTACTTCGAGGATGTAGGTATCTATATCGATCACCTCAGCGCCAGTCGCGATACAGCCTGGTTCAGGATCGAGCTTCAGGAGCGTCCGCGTATTTCCCGCTGGTCCTTCTCCGGGATTAAATCAGGAGACAAGAAAGAACTCCAGGAAAGGCTCCACATCCGCCGCGGCGGCGAGTTCTCCCAGTATGTTGAGAGTACCTCGATAGGCATTATCAAGAGATACTACGCGGAGAAAGGCTATCTCCTTTGTGATGTAAAGACCGAAGTCCAGAGAGATACGGTCGTACGCAACGCTATCAGGGTAAACTTCGCGGTAGACCGCGGTCCGAAAGTCAAGATCAAGGACATCAACTTCAACGGCAACGAAAACGTCTCCGACTTTAAGCTTGCCCGTGCGATGAAGAAGACTAAATCGAATAAGATCTACAACTTCTTCAGCAGCAAAAAATACAACGAAAAGGAGTACCCGAACGATAAGAAGCTCCTCGTGGAGGCCTTCAAAGAGGCAGGTTACAGGGATGCCCGTATCGTCAGCGACAGCCTTTACATAGTCGATATCGTCAAGAAAAACGGCAAGGTAAAGAAGCGTATGAATATCGACATCAATGTCGACGAGGGAAAGAAATACTATTTCCGCAACGTTACCTGGACCGGAAACTCAGTCTACACTACAGACGCTCTCAACAATATCCTGAGCATCAAGAAGGGAGACGTCTACGACGTAGTCTCGATGGAAAAGAGGCTCTACGGCGGCGGTAAGCAGACAGACTACGACATCTCTAAACTCTATCGCGACAACGGCTATCTCTTCTTCCAGATCAATCCGGTCGAAACCAACATCCAGAACGACTCGGTAGATGTCGAGCTCCGTATTACGGAGGGCAAGCAGGCTACCCTGAACAATATCATCATCAACGGCAACGACCTTACCAACGAAAAGGTCGTCCGCCGTCAGGTCTTCACCCGCCCGGGCTACCTCTTCAGCCAGTCAGACTTCGAGAGGTCAGTGCGCGAAATCGCCTCCCTCGGCCAGTTCGACGCCGAAGCGATTATGGACCCTAACAGCGGCTACAGTATCCTCCCGAACCCCCGCGACAATACGGTCGACGTAGTTTACAACGTTACGGAGAAGCCTTCGAGTCAGCTCGAGCTTTCCGGCGGTTGGGGCGGCAATACCTTCGTCGCCACGGTCGGCGTCAGCTTCAACAACTTCTCGACACACCGTTTCTTCGACAAAGACGCGTGGAGGCCCGTGCCGCTGGGAGACGCCCAGAGCCTCGCGTTCCGCTTCCAGACCAACGGAACCTATTACACCGCCCTTACGGCCAGCTTTACGGAGCCGTGGCTCTTCGGAAAGAAGCCTACCTCGCTGAACCTGTCGGCCTACTATACCCGCCAGACAAACTCATACCTGCCGCTCAACATCCTCAGCCACGACCGCCAGATGGAGGTCTTCGGCGCCTCCGCCTCGCTCGGTAAGCGCCTTAAGTGGCCGGACAGCTTCTTTGTCCTGTACAACGGCCTCAGTTGGCAGACATACAAACTTACAAACTGGTATTCAGGTTACTTCATCTTCGATGACGGTCTTGCAAACAACCTGAGCTACACCGTCAACCTGATGAGAAACAGTACAGACCAGCAGATCTACCCCCGTCAGGGTTCGGAGTTCTCGGCCAGCCTGTCTCTCACCCCGCCGTATTCGCTCTTCAGGAAGTACGACTACGACAACAGCGGCAACAAGTTCCAGGTCCAGTCCTACAAGGATATCAATTACGACAAATGGGGCGCAGATACCCGCTACAAGTGGATTGAGTACCACAAATGGAAGCTGTCCGCCTCCCAGTACATCAAGCTTGCCGGCGACCTCGTCCTGATGGCCCGCGCTCAGTTCGGATACCTGGGATACTATAACCGCAACTGGGGTTACTCTCCGTTCGAGGGCTTCCTCGTGGGTGGTGACGGTATGTCGGGTTACAGTACTTACGGATCGGAAGTTATATCGCTCCGCGGTTATACGAACTACTCCCTTACGCCTTATCAGAACACTACATATAATTCCCAGGGACAGGCCTACGCCGGAAACGTCTACGACAAGTTTACTGTCGAGCTCCGTTACCCTGTCATCCTCCAGCCTACCTCTACCATCTACGTCCTCGGCTTCCTCGAGGGAGGTAACTGCTGGGCAGACATACGCAATTTCAACCCGTTCCAGTTCTACCGCTCGGCCGGTGTCGGCGTCAGGATCTTCCTGCCGATGGTCGGTCTGCTCGGAGTCGACTGGGGATATGGTTTCGATGATAAGAGGATAGGTGGAAGCCAGTTCCACTTCGTAATCGGACAGCAATTCTAGCAGAATAATCAATAATGAAGAACAATATTATGAAGAAAGTATTTGTTATCGCAGCCGCCGCTCTTGTGAGCCTCGCTGCAATGGCACAGCCCAAATTCGCCCACGTCAACTTCACTGAGCTCGTTCAGCTTATGCCCGAAGCAGACCAGGCCCGCGCTACCATCCAGGCTTCCAGCAAGGAGGCAGAGGAGACCTATCAGGCGATGGTCGAGGAATTCAATACAAAATACCAGACCTATCAGCAGAAAGTCAGCACCTGGACTCCCGCTATCCGCGAGAGCAAGGAAAAGGAGCTCACCGAGATCCAGCAGCGCATCCAGAACTTCGAGGCAAGTATCCAGCGCGAACTTGCCGAGCAGCAGCAGACTCTGATGGCCCCTATCCAGAAGAAGGCGATGGACACCGTAAACGAGATCGCTAAGAAAGATGGTTACATCTATGTCTTCGACCTCTCCCAGGTCCTTTACTTCGATCCCGCTCAGAGCGTAGATCTTACTCCGGCAGCCCGCAAGGCCCTCGGAATCAAGGAAGGCAGGACCCTCGAGACCCTCCAGCAGGAGATGGCCGCTCAGCAGCAATAATCCAAAGCAACATTATAACTAATACCTATGAAAACATCTGAAATTATGGCGACCCTCCAGGCTAAATACCCTGGAGAGAGCGAATATTTGCAGGCAGTACAGGAAGTACTTGAATCTGTAGAAGAAGTTTACAACCAGCATCCTGAATTTGAGCAGGCAAAGATAGTGGAGAGGATGGTCGAGCCCGACCGAATCTTCACTTTCCGCGTTACTTGGATCGACGACGAAGGCCAGGTTCAGACCAACACCGGCTATCGCGTACAGTTCAACAGCGCCATCGGACCCTACAAAGGCGGTCTCCGCTTCCACAAAGCAGTTACCCCTTCGATGCTCAAGTTCCTCGGCTTCGAACAGACCTTCAAGAATGCTCTGACTACTCTTCCGATGGGCGGAGCGAAGGGCGGTTCCGACTTCAACCCTCGCGGTCGCAGCGACGCTGAAATCATGCGCTTCTGCCAGGCCTTTATGACCGAGCTCTGGCAGTGTATCGGTCCCGATCAGGATATCCCTGCGGGCGACGTAGGAGTAGGCGGACGCGAAATCGGATACCTCTATGGTATGTATAAGAAGCTCGCCCGTGAGTACAATACGGGCGTCCTTACCGGCAAGGGCTCTACCTGGGGCGGTTCCGTTCTCAGGCCCGAAGCTACAGGCTACGGCGCTCTCTACTTTACCCAGCACCTCCTCGAGAAGGCGGGCAAGGACCTCAAGGGCAAGAAGATCGCTCTGTCCGGCTTCGGCAACGTAGCATGGGGCGCAGCGAAGAAGGCCGTGGAGCTCGGAGCTAAGGTAGTGACCATCTCCGGCCCCGACGGCGTATGCGAGATCCCCAACGGCATCACCCCCGAAATGATCGACTATATGCTCGTGATGCGCGCCTCGAACCACGACCGCGCCCAGGATATGGTCGACCGTTTCCCCGAAAGCGCGGTCTTCCACGCCGGAAAGAAGGCTTGGAGCGTTCCCTGCGATATCGCACTGCCTTGCGCGTTCCAGAACGAGCTGTCTGAGGAGGACGCCCGCGAACTCGTGGAGAACGGCTGCTGGTGTTGCTGCGAGGTCAGCAACATGGGCTGCCAGCCCGGCGCTATTCACTACTTCCAGAAGAGCGGAGTTCTGTTCGCTCCCGGTAAGGCGGTGAATGCCGGCGGAGTCGCCACCAGCGGTCTGGAGATGACCCAGAACGCCGAACACATCAGCTGGAGCGGCAAGGAAGTGGACGAAAAGCTCCATTTCATCATGCACAGCATCCACGAACAGTGTGTCAAATACGGAACCCAGCCCGACGGCTCGATAGACTATGTCAAGGGCGCCAACATCGCCGGCTTTATGAAAGTAGCTACCGCGATGCTTGAGCAGGGTATCATTTGATAGTGTATAACCTTAAATAGTGTATGTCTAACTCTAAATTCAACGTGAAGTTTTGTGTACTTCTGCCTATAGTGCTGATAGTCACAATCTTCCTCT
Source organism: Bacteroidales bacterium (assembly GCA_016286145.1). Classification (GTDB taxonomy): domain Bacteria; phylum Bacteroidota; class Bacteroidia; order Bacteroidales; family UBA932; genus Cryptobacteroides. The sequence continues at coordinate 6,952 of JAEESD010000052.1, forward strand.
GGGTGATGCCGGTTTCCTGGTTCGGAATCGCCGCCCTCACCGTAGTGCAGCAGAGGGTCATCGCGCTGTTTGTCTTCGCGGCCCTTATGTGGATTTTTGAGATTATCCCCAACTGGACAACCTCTCTACTTGTTATTACTATTCTCCTTCTGACGGTTTCGACCAAGGGTATCGGATTCCTCTGTAACCCTGACTTCGGAACCCTGATGAAGCCCGCCCGAATTATGTCGAGTATGGCAGACCCTGTAGTCATGCTCTTCCTCGGCGGATTCGTGCTCGCAATTATGGCGGAGCGCTATGGCCTCGATGTCGTCATCGCGCGCGCGCTGCTCTCGCTCTTCGGAACGAGGCCCCAGTTCGTGCTTCTCGGCTTCCTGCTGATTATCGCAGTATTCTCGATGTTCATGAGCAACACCGCTACCGCGGCAATGATGCTTACGCTCCTCGCCCCGGTTCTTTCGAAGCTGCCGGTAGACGATAAGGGTAAGATTGGCCTCGCGCTCTCGATCCCTGTAGCAGCCAACCTCGGCGGTATCGGAACCCCTATCGGAACTCCTCCGAACGCAACTGCGAAGGGTTATCTCGAGCAGGCCGGAATCGATGTCACCTTCGGTGAGTGGTGTGTCCATATGATCCCTTACGTCCTGATCATGATCCTCGTTGCGTGGATTATCCTCCAGCTCTTCTTCCCCTTCAAGACTAAAAAGCTCGTTCTCGAGATCCCCAAGTCCGACAAGAAGAGGGATTGGAAATATGTCGTAGTATGGATTACCTTCATCGGAACTATCCTCCTCTGGGCCACCGAGCAGATCACTAAGATCAACTCCAATATCGTCGCTTTCGTTCCTCTGGCAGTCTTCACCGCCACCGGACTCTTCGGTAAGGAAGAAATCAAGGAGATCAACTGGAACGTACTCTGGCTCGTAGCCGGTGGATTCGCCCTCGGATATGCCCTTCAGGACACCGGTCTTGCCAAGGTCCTTATCGAGGCTATCCCGTTCGGCCAGATGCCCGTTGTTCTGGTAATCGTAGTCGCAGGCCTGGTCTGCTACTTCCTTTCGAATTTCATCAGCAACTCCGCTACCGCGGCTCTGCTTATCCCTATCCTTATCGTTGTAGCGTCCGGCCTTGCGGATCCTTCCGCTCCGAGCAACGCATCGTTCGTCGCCTTCGGCGGAACTCAGGCAATGATCATCTTCATCGCTACCTGCGCCTCTATCGCTATGCTCTTCCCGATCTCGACCCCTCCGAATGCTATCGCATCCTCGACCGGTCTTGTCGAAACAAAGGATATGGCCCGCGTCGGTCTCGTGATCGGTGTTGTAGGTTTCATCTTCGGATTCTTCTGGCTTACTAAGATTTTCCCGTTCTAATATGAAAAAGATATTTTTCGTTATCGCAGCGCTCTTTATCGCTTCTGCCGCTTTCGCGCAGGATGAGCAGGCTGTCGAATACGGTTACAAGCAGACAGGTTTCCAGAAAGGCCCGAAGGTTGGCGGCTACATCATCGGCGGTTACAAATACTCCGATAAGGACGGCGCAAACGGCGGCCCCGGATTTACCTGCAGGCTCATTCGTCTCTACGCAGACGGAACTATTTTCGATGATTTCAAGTACCGGCTTCAGCTCCAGGTCAATGGCGCTAACCCCCACACCAAGGACTTCTACCTTGAGTGGGCAAAGTACAAGACCTTCTCAGTAAAGATCGGTCAGTTCAAGAGGGCCTTCACCTTCGAGAACCCGATGAACCCCTGGGATGTAGGCGTAGGCGACTACTCCTTCGTTGTCCAGAAATTCGCAGGAATGGGCGACCGTCTCGGCGAAGCCAATATGGGAGGCCGTGACCTCGGCGTACAGATCCAGGGCGACTTCCTCCCGATCGGCGAGGACAAACACACCCTCCTCCACTACCAACTCGGTCTCTGGAACGGCCAGGGTATCAACGCCAACGACAAGGACAAGAAGAAAGACATCATCGGAACTCTCCAGGTCCAGCCTATCAAGGGCCTCAAGGTCGGAGTATTCGGATGGGCCGGCAACTGGATCGACGGAACGGGTACCAACTGGGCTCGCGAGCGCGTCAGCGCCGGTGTCTTCTACGACAAGGACAACTGGACCGTCAGGGCTGAGTACGCCGCAACAGTCGGCGCCGAGACCCGTCAGAACGGAAACCAGACCGCAGATGCTCTCTACCTTACCGTAGGTGTTCCCGTACAGGACTGGTTCAAGGTCTACGCAAAGTGGGATGAGTATCGCGGAGCAGCCAACGCAGCTACAGCACACGATATGTACTCAGTCTGCGCCAACTTCCGTCTCCACAAAAACCTTAACTTCCAGCTAGAGTACCGTCACCACGAAGATCAGACCCTCGCGGTTCCCGGTTTCAATGAGTTCTGGTTCTTGACCTACGTAAGGTTCTAAAAAGCCGATTTTGGCAGATACAACAAAGAAGCCGCGGGTTTGCCCCGCGGCTTCTTTGTTGTCCCCTCCCGGCGGGGATTGCGGTTGTTTTCCCGGCCGGAGGCGGAAAGTTGATACTACTCTGCGGGAATATCCGCAGAGTAGTACGAAGTTTTGGCGGCGCGGCGCCATTTTCGGGGTTTTTGGCGCGGAACGGTTGGTTTTTCCCCCTTCCGGCGCCGATTTTGGCATTTTTGGCGCCGCGGGCCTACCGGGCTTGCGCGGAGAGGGAGGGGAAGCGCGGAGGGTTAAAGGTTGGTACGATTTTGTCGAAGTCAGTTCCTGAGGTCGCTCGCAAGATTGCTCGCGACCTCTTTCAACCCTTCGAAAAAATCGTCCCCGATTGTTTAGCCCGCGCGGGCTCGGTAGGAGTGCAAACAATGAGGGTCTACCCCTCGCGACAACATCCCTGCCGGGGGCTAACAAATATGTATTCGGGCGGTAGTAGAAGGGGAAGAGCCGGAGGAGCGGGGACTCCCTCGAGCGGGCGTGGCCACCCGCGGCCACGGGGAGCGGGAAGGTGTCCGTTGATAGCGAGTTCGAGCGTAGCGAGGACGAAGATAGCAATGGAAGGGTCCGAGCGA
>JAEESD010000053.1 GCA_016286145.1 Bacteroidales bacterium
GAGATACCTCCACTCGCCCTTCTTGAGGCCCTTCTTGGTAAGGCCTGCGAAGTAGACTCTGTCAAGAGCACGGACTTCGTAGCCGAGGCTCTCGAAGATTCGGCGGACGATCCTGTTCTTTCCTGAGTGGATCTCGATGCCGAGCTTGCGATGATCCTCGGCGTCGATGTACTCGAGTTCGTCTGCTTTCACCTCTCCGTCTGAAAGGGTGATTCCGGTAAGGATCTTACCGCAATCTTCCTCGGTGAGGGGCTTGTCCAGGCTGACCTGGTAAATCTTTTTCTTGTCGTATGAAGGATGTGTGAGACGCTCTGCGATTTCTCCGTCGTTGGTGAACATCAGAACACCGGTAGTGTTCTTGTCGAGTCTTCCGACGGGGAATACCCTGTACTGGCAACCCTTGAGAAGTTCCATCACGGTCTTATCGGCGTGGGGGTCGCTCGCGGTTGTGACATAGCCTTTCGGCTTGTTCATCACGAGGTAGACTTTCTCCTCTCCGCGGAGACGCTCGCCGTTGAAACGGACTTCGTCTTTGTAGACATTGACCTTAGTTCCGAGCTCGGTGACGACTACTCCGTTGACGGTGACTACGCCGGCCTGGATAAGGGTGTCGGCCTCGCGCCTTGAACATACGCCGGAGTTGGCGATGAACTTGTTGAGGCGGACTTCCTCCCTGATGGGGCTGGGTACATTGTCATTGTCTGAGTAGCGGCCCTGGTCGGAGACCTGAGGCCTGCGGCTGATCATACGGTCGATGCCTTCCTGGGAAGCTCTGGTGAATTCTTCCTTTTTGTGGAACGGCTTCTTGCCGAATTTGCGGGCGTTGTTGCCGCGGGTGTTGTAGCTACCCTTTCCACGCGAGTAGCCGGAGGCTCCCTGAGGGCGCTCGCCGCGCGGACGATCTCCGTAGGGGCGGTCTGTGCGAGGCCTGTCTCCGTAGGGACGATCCGAACGGGGACGGTCGCCGTGGGGCCTGTCTGATGTGTATGTTGAATGCCTGTTAGAGCCATTCCGGTCCGGCTGATGGAACCTGGAAGTGCTGTAAGCGGGGCCTTCGCTGCGGTGTTCTTGTGAACCTGAAGTTTTGCGGGGTCTAAGTTTTCGGCCGTTTTTAGAAAATTCTTCCATTTTTACTTGAGTTTGAAAATGTAGGTGATCGTACCCTCCTGTAGCTGGGGGGTATCTGCTGTAATGTTGGTTACTTTGGTGAAGTGGGTTCGCATCGCTGCGCTCCTCGCTTCAGCCCATAAATTTGCATCGTCGACGGTGGTTCCGGGGGCGCCCGGGATGGCTTTTTGTACATTGCCGTGGACGTCTACCCAGATAGTCACGACGACTACTCCGCTATCCTGCTTCTTGTAGTTCGGAGCGATGAGGTCTCCTTCTACTTTTCGGCCAAGGAGGTGAGCATTCGAACGGCCTTCAGTTACATTCTTGGAACTGTTGCCGTCTGGCTGACCTGCCTTGAAGCGGTTTGAGGAGTCCTGGGCTGCGTGGGCTGTTCCGGCGTTGCTGTCCTTCTTACCCATCCCGGGGAAGGCTGCACGCGGATCGATCTTGGGCTGCTCAGGCTCCACCGGCGGGGTCGGCACCTCTACATCGCCGAAGTTGTCCGGTTCCTGGGCGGGAGTCTCGTTCGGGGTGTTGTCCACGACGGGCGACTCGCTTCGCTGGACCAGCTCTACGGGCTTTTCGAGGTCGACCTCTTCTGCGACCGGTTCTTTGCCGTACTTGGGCTCGATGATCTCCGGCTCGGTTGTGAAATCAAGCAGGAAGGTCTCTTCTGCCGGCGGCGGCCAGATATATTTGAGTCCGTTGAAGGAGCCGAAGGCGATGACGCAGACGTGGGCGATGACTGTCACAGCCACACCCGTCACGGTCGACCACCTGCTGTTTCTTGTCCTTCTTTTGAGGTACTCTTTCATCTGTTATTCTGGTGAGGTCGCAAGGATAACCTTATAGTGATTTCTCTTTGCGATGTTCATTACCTGGACTATTTCTCCGATAGGGACCGTCTGGTCTGCGTAGATCGAGAAGGTCGGGTCTTCCTGCGTCTGCAGAAGGACTACGAGCTGATCTTCGACCTGTTCGAAGGGAACGGGCTCCTGATTACCGTTGATGTGGTAGGTGTACTGCTCCTCTCCCTGATCCTTGACCGATACCGTCACCGTAGGCTTTGCGCTTACCTGGCCTGTGCTCTTCGGAAGAAGAAGCTTCAGGGCGTTGGGGTTGATGAGGGTGCTGGTCACGAGGAAGAAGATAAGCAGAAGGAACACGATGTCTGTCATACTGGACATCGAGATGTTCGCATCAACTCTTGTACTTCTTTTGAGTGCCATTGCTCTAGTTTTCTTCTGCGGTTTCTTTCTCTGCGGGTTCGTTGAGGAGATCCATAAACTGGATGGTAGTGTTCTCCATCTTCGCGACTACATCCGAGACCTTTGCGGTAAGGAAGTTATAGGCGAAGTATGCGAGGATACCTACGATAAGACCACCGACGGTAGTAATCATAGCGGTGTAGATACCTCCGGAAAGGAGGGTGATGTCTACGTTGCTGCCGGCGTTGCTCATATTGAAGAACGCCTGGACCATTCCGATAACGGTTCCGAGGAATCCGATCATAGGGGCGCCGCCGGAGATAGCCGCGAGGTAGGGAAGACCCTTCTCGAGGCGGGCGACCTCGGCATTGCCTACATTGTCGACCGCGGTCTGGATGTCGCTGAGCGGCCTGCCGATACGGTTGATTCCGGTCTCTATCATCCTGGCGACAGGAGTGTCGTACTTAGTACAGAGGGTGAGAGCGGACTTGATCTTTCCTTCGTGGATGTAGTCCCTGATGTCGTTCATAAAGTTCTTGTCCACTTTACCGGCCTGGCCGATCTGGAACCACTTCTTTCCGAAGATGAAGATTGCAATTACTGAAAGAACGAGGAGGACTATCATCAGCCATCCGCCTTTGGCTGCCATCTCAAGGATGGAGATGGACATTTCCTGCTGCACCGGAGCCTCGAGGACTTCTGCGCCTGCTTGAAGTAATGTTGATAACATATTTAGTACTGTTTTGAATTATCGGTTCAGGGTTTTATTCTAACCAACTGGGTCTAAAGACCCATATTCGCGCAAATATAATCATTTTTATTGATAAATCCTCGCGCAAAGTACTCCCATTCCACATTTTTTTAGTGCCGTCCGGCAGAAGGCGGGGGGCTGGGTGATTAGTAGTCGATTTCGCAGAGGAAGAGGGCGTGGCCGGGGACGGATTCGCCGGCGGCGCAACGATCGCGGGATTCGAGGAGGGCGGGTATTGAATCCGCCGGCCTGCGTCCCCGGCCAACTTCGATGAGGGTCCCGACTATAGAGCGGACCATATTCCTGAGGAACCTGTCCGCGGCGATGTGGAAGGTCCAGTGAGACTCGTCATCGCGTACCCAGCGGGCTTCGAATACAGTACAGATCGAAGTTTTGTTGTCGCTGCCTGTCTTCTCAAAGGAGGAGAAATCGTGTGTTCCGAGCAGCGCCTCGGCGGCGGTGTTCATCGCATCGAAATCCAGTACAGGGTAGCCGCAAAGCCAGGAATATTGCGAGGCGAACGGATCCTTCACGCGGTGTATGTGATAGACGTATTTGCGGCGTTTAGCGTCAAACCGGGCGTGGAAGTCGGGCGCGACTTCTTCTATCGAAGAAACTGCCACAGAGGGAGGCAGTATGGCATTTAATTTGTAGCATATATCGCTTGTATCGAATTGCCTTGAGCAGTCGAAATGAGCGACATAATTGATAGCGTTCACCCCAGTGTCCGTCCTTCCAGCGCCGGTCACTGCCGTCGGGCCCCCAAGAAGGGTCCCGAGCGCGTTTTGCAGGGTCTCCTGTACGCTGGGCGCTCCTTTCTGCAGCTGCCAGCCGCAGAAGTCCGCTCCGGAATATGACAAGGTGATTTTATACCGCATTGCTTGCAAATTTAAGATTTTTATATGGAAAGTGTAAACATCAAAGAACTCAACGAGAAGATCCAGAAAGAGAGCGCATTCGTAGACATTCTTTCGCTCGAAATGGGAAAGGTGATAGTCGGTCAGAAACACCTCGTGGAGAATCTCGAAATCGCACTTCTTGCAAACGGACATATCCTTCTCGAAGGTGTCCCCGGTCTGGCGAAAACCCTTGCAATCAGTACTTTGGCTAAAGCCGTCAGCGCCCAGTTCTCCCGCATCCAGTTTACCCCGGATTTGCTTCCGGCGGATGTAACCGGAACCCTCATCTACAGTCAGAAAAAAGAATCCTTCGAGGTCCACAAAGGCCCCGTTTTCGCAAACTTCGTCCTGGCTGATGAAATCAACCGTGCGCCGGCAAAGGTCCAGTCAGCCCTTCTCGAGGCTATGCAGGAAAGGCAGGTGACCCTCGGAGATCAGACCTATAAGCTCCCGGAGCCGTTCCTCGTGATGGCTACCCAGAACCCTATCGAGCAGGAAGGAACCTATCCTCTCCCCGAGGCCCAGGTAGACCGTTTTATGTTGAAGGTTAAGGTAGACTATCCTAAGAAGGAAGAAGAGCGCCTTATCATCCGTATGAACAACACCGGCGAGTTCCCTCAGCCGAACCCGGTAGTAAAACCGGAAGATATAGTCCGAGCCCGCGAAGTCGTTCGCGAAGTCTATATGGACGAAAAGATCGAGCGCTACATAGTAGATATAGTCTACGCTACCCGTAAGCCGGAAGACTACAATCTCGCAAACCTCAAGAACATAATCGGCTACGGCGCATCGCCGAGGGCGAGCATCAGCCTGGCGGCGGCTGCGAAGGCGTATGCCTTCATCAAGCGCCGCGGCTATGTGATCCCCGAGGATGTCCGCGCCGTGTGTCCGGAAGTCCTGAGACACAGAATCGGCCTTACCTACGAAGCGGAGGCTGAAAACGTAACTTCAGAAGAGATTATCGATCAGGTTATCAATGCAGTCATCGTCCCTTAGTGCGACAGACCTCCTCAAGAAGGTCCGCAAGATCGAAATCAAGACCCGTGCGCTCTCGCACCAGATCTTCGCCGGCGAATATCACTCCGCCTTCAAGGGGCGTGGTATGGCCTTCAGCGAAGTGCGCGAGTATCGTTGGGGAGACGACGTTCGGTCAATGGACTGGAATGTAACGGCTCGTCTCAGACAACCCTACATCAAGGTATTCGAAGAGGAGCGCGAGCTGACGGTAGTCCTGCTGGTCGACGTCAGCCGAAGCGGCCTGTTCGGAACGGTAGGGGATACGAAGCGCGAGAGAATCGCGGAGATTGCTGCCGTCCTTAGTTTCAGCGCCATCCTTAACAATGATAAGGTAGGTGCGCTGTTCTTCTCGGACAAGGTAGAAAAGTTTATCCCGCCGAAAAAGGGCCGCTCACACCTCCTCCATATAATCAGGGAGATGCTCGAACTTCAGCCCAGCTCGGACGGAACAGATATCGGGGCGGCGCTGGAGTTCCTTACGAACGCCATCAAAAAGAAGTGTACGGCCTTTGTCCTCAGCGATATGATCGACGTAGATTCGGAGGGCAACCCCCGCTACGAAGAGGCGCTGAAGGTGGCCGTCAACCGCCACGACATCTCGGTCGTAAAGGTCCACGACCCCCGCGAGGAGCGGCTGGTGCCCGTGGGCCTGGTCCATATCAAGGACAGCGAGACCGGAAAAGGCGCGTGGATCAATACAGACAACCCCAAGGTCCGCGAGGCCTATGCCAGATGGTTCGCAAACCTCGGCGCAAAAGAGACTAAACTGCTCAACCGATACAAGGTCGATTCGGTCGATATCCCGACCGATGGTGATTATGTAAAAGCTTTGATGGGACTATTCAGATGATGTTGGTTTCACTCATACTTGCAACGCTGCTCAGCATCACTCCCGCCGGATCGGCTTTCCTTAGGCCTCTCCAGCAGAGAGATTCTGTCCTTATAGCGGATCAGTTCGAGTTCGGTTTCAGGTTGGAAGATACCAAGGATGTCGAAGGCCTTACGCTACAGGATTTCGAGAAGTTCTGTAACGACACCCTCGTGATGGTTAAGAACTGGCAGACTGATACCGTCAGTACAAAAAAGCAGCTTAAGGCAGGCAGGATAGATGTAGAGTGGTGGATTACAGTCGCCCCGTTTGAAGAGGGCATCTACGAACTCCCGGACATCTACATCATCAAACATACTAAGGAGAGTTCAGACACCCTTATGTTCTCCGCTCCGGAGCCGCTGGAAGTAATGACAATGCCGGTAGATACCGCCACTTTCATTCCCCACGACATCAAGGGCCAGATAACCTATCCGATAACTCTGAAGGAGGTTCTGCCCTATGTGGTTGGAGGAGTCGCCGGACTCTGGATCATCACCGCGATAATAGTAGTTGTCGTAGCGCTCACAAAACGTAAGAAAAAGGAAGAAGAGCGTAAGGATCCGCCCCATATCGTCGCGCTTCGCGCTCTGGACAAGTACCGCAGCGACAAATACTGGGCTCCGGACAAGCAGAAGATATTCTACTCCGGCATTACGGATGCCGTGAAGGAGTATATAGACAGACGCTTCGAGATAGACGCTCCCGAGATGACTACCGGCGAGCTCTTCGACGCGCTTAAAGACCGCACCGAACTTACCCCCGAACTCTATGAGAAGATGAAGGGTCTGTTCGAGACTGCGGATTTTGTAAAATTCGCCAAATACGTAGCTGATGACGCCCAGAACGCCGAGGCTCTGCCTCTTTGCGTAAGGTTCGTCACAAGTACATATCAGGCCGAAATCGAGGAGGAGGCTCAGGATAAGAATGTTCTTTGAGTATCCCGCATTACTCTGGCTGCTGGCCCTCCCCGCGCTGCTTATAATCCTATATATTTATAGGGAAGCGAGCGGAAGGACCCCTCACCTCCGCGTAAGTTCGGCCGCGCCATGGAAGGCCGGTGGCACAAGCGTGCTAGCGGTCGTGCGCCATCTCCCGTTCGCCCTTCGCGCGATAGCGCTGGCAATGCTGGTGATTGCGATCGCCCGCCCGCGTTCGAGCACTCAGGTCGAGAAAACGGACACCGAAGGAATCGACATCATCCTGGCGATGGACGTGTCGACCAGTATGCTCGCCCAGGACTTTACTCCCAACCGCCTCAGCGCGGCTAAGGATATCGCAATCGAGTTCATAGCCCAACGGCCGAGCGACCGGATGGGAATAGTCGTGTTCGCGGGCGAGAGCTATACCCAGTGTCCGCTGACTACGGACCGCGCTACGCTTATCAACCTGATGAAGGAGGTTCAGACGGACCTTATCGAAGACGGAACCGCGATCGGAAACGGACTCGCGACGGCCGTGGCCCGAATGGCCGATTCGGACGCCAAGAGCCGGGTGGTCATCCTGCTCACGGACGGCGTCAACAACAGGGGCGAGGTGGCCCCGCTTACGGCCGCTGAAATCGCGAAAACCTACGGAGTCAGGGTATACACGATCGGGGTGGGAGCGAACGGAATGGCCCCGTATCCGGTGATTACGCCGTGGGGAGTGGAGACCCGCAAGGTCCAGGTCGAGATAGACGAGGACCTGCTGCGCGGGATCGCTTCCTCGACCGGAGGCCGCTATTTCCGCGCTACAGACAATACTAAACTCGCCGAGATCTACGGCGAGATCAATAGGATGGAGAAGGCGAAGACTACTGTCGAGTCCTTCCCCGTATATCAGGAACTGTTCGGAAAGTTCGGCCTGATCGCTCTGATCTGCCTGCTTGCCGAGCTGGTGATAAGACTTTTGCTTAGGAGGATGCCATGATAATATTTGCGAACTATCAGTTTTTGTGGCTCCTGCTGCTGGTGCCGGTAATCCCGGCGGTTTATGCGGTTGTAAAAGGACTCAGGCGCGCCCGGATCAGACGTTTCGGCGACGAAGCGATGGTGCGCGAGCTGATGCCTCATTACAGCTCGGCAAAAGGTTGGGTCAGGATAGTCCTCTTTACTCTGGCGTTCATGTTCTTCGTTATCGGACTGGCCCGTCCTCAGATAGGAGCCAAACTCAGCGAGAGAAAGATCAAGGGCGCCGAGATTATGATATGTCTGGACGTGTCGAACTCGATGCTTGCAGAGGATTACTCCCCGAACAGGCTGGAGCGCGCTAAGATGGCTATCTCCTCGATAGTTGACAAGCTGCGCGACGACCGTATCGGCCTTATCATTTTTGCCGGTACCTCGTTTGTCCAGCTGCCCGTAACTACAGATTACGTTTCGGCTAAGATGTTCCTCAGCTCGATCGACGCCGGCTCTATCCCGGTCCAGGGAACCGCCATCGGTGATGCGATCCACACCGCTATCAAGAGCTTCAGCGCCCAGAGCGAAAAGAGCAGGGTCATAATCCTGATCACGGACGGCGAGAACCACGAAGACGACGCGGTCGCGGCCGCTAAGGAAGCGGGCGATTCCGGAATCAAAATCTACACAATCGGAGTGGGCTCGACCCAAGGCCAGCCTATACCCGTAGACGGCCAGCTCCTTACCGACAAAGACGGCAATATAGTTGTTTCAAAGCTGGACGAAGCCGTCTTGCGTAAGGTTGCCGCTGCGGGCGGCGGAGCCTATGTCCACGCCGGCAACGACGAGTTCGGCCTTAACCCCATCATCGACGATATCCGCCGGATGGAGGGGGAGGAGTTCTCCTCTGTAGTGTTCGAGCAGTACGACGAACAATATGTTTATTTCTTTGCGCTGGCCCTGCTGCTTCTCGTTATCGAGATCCTGGTAGGCGAGCGTAAACCGGACAGAAAGATGTTCGACTGAGATGAGACGGATATTGTACATATTTATGATGCTCCTTATCGCGCTGCCCTCGTTTGCTCAGACAGACAAGAGGGAAGTGAGAAGGGGCAACCGTAAGTTTGACAAACATAATTACAAAGAGGCGGAGCTGGATTATCGCAGGGCCCTGGTGAAGGATTCGACTTCCTTCGCGGCTATCTACGATCTGGCCTCTGCCCTCTATAAGCAGAAAGACTACGACGGGGCGGGTTCGGTACTCGCTAGGCGCGAGGAAGCTCCCCCGATGACTGTAGACGGTGCTAAGTACTTCTTCAACGCCGGCGATATAGCCCTTCAGAAAAAGGACTACGCTACCGCGATGAAGACTTTCCGTCAGGTGCTCCTGATAGATCCGGGCGACCTTGAGGCAAAGGAAAATTACATCTACGCTAAGAAAATGCTCGAAAACCAGCAGCAGAACCAGGATCAGCAGGATCAGAACCAGCAGAACCAGAACCAGCAGGATCAGCAGCAACCTCAGGACCAGAACCAGCCTCAGGATCAGCAGGATCAGAAGGACCAGGATCAGCAGCAACAGCCTCAGGACCAGAAGATATCTCCTCAGCAGGCCCAGCAGATGCTCCAGGCTATCCAGGCTAAGGAAAAGGAGACTCAGGACAAGGTAGAAAAGGCTAAGGCCCTGAAGGCTCAGTCCCGTCAGAAAGAGAAGAATTGGTGATGAAAAAGATATTAGCTTCCATTGTATTGGCTTTTACGGCCGCCGTGGCTCTGGCGCAGATACGCGTTGAGGTTCCCTCGGCGGTCGCTCTCGACGAACAGTTCAACCTTACCTTCGTAGTTGAGGGAAACAAACCGAGCTCCTTCGACTGGCAGTGTCCGGCCGATTTCCAGCTCGTCTGGGGCCCTCAGACCGGGACCAGCAGCTCTTTCAGTATGGTCAACGGAAAGACTACCCGCAGTACTCAGACCTCATATACCTATGTACTGATGCCCCGTAAGGAGGGTACTTTCCAACTTCCCGCCGCAAGCGCCAAGGTCGGAAACAAGACCCTGACTTCGCCTGTAAAGACTATCAAGGTAGCTAAAAGCGGAGCGTCAAGCGCTTCTTCCAATCCTACCCAGCAGAATGCGTATTCCGTTTCTGGCGAAGACCTGTTTATGAGG
>JAEESD010000054.1 GCA_016286145.1 Bacteroidales bacterium
ATTATCCTGAGCAACCTTACCGCCATAGCTTCTGGCCAGATAAGCTCCCTCCTCCAGCGGGCCGGAATCCCGGTAGACCTGGGAGTGAACTATATGCAGAACGAAGCCGGCAACGACATAGTCGACCTCAATCTCTCAACCCAGTTCTTCGACAACAGGGTGATAGTGAACGGCTCGGTCGGAAACAGACAATACAGCACTACAAGCGACGACAACCTCGTCGGAGATATCGATGTGGAAATCAAGATGGACAGGTCCGGAAGGCTCAGGGCGAAGCTTTTCTCCCACTCCGCAGACGACTATACCAACTACCTCGACAACTCCCAGAGGAGCGGCGCCGGTATCTCCTATCAGAGAGAGTTCGACAATCTCTGGGTTTTCCTCAAGAGCATCTTCAAAAAGAACACTCCTGAACCTACCCACGGGCAGCAGACCCTTATCATAGAAGACTGATGGATTACGGAAAACTATACCTCATCCCCTCTCCTCTCGGCGAGAACGACCCCGCCGAAGTGATTCCGGGCCCTACCCTTGAGCTCCTGAAGACCATCGGGACCTACGTGGTAGAAAATGCGCGGACAGTCCGCCGTTATCTCTCTCGCGCAGGCCTCAAAGGCCATATCGAGGAGCTGAAGATGGTCGAGCTGAGCGAACACACTACCGAGGCGGAGGTGGAGGAGATGGCAGCGCTTTTCGAGGGCGGCACAAACGTCGGCCTCATAAGCGAAGCCGGGCTTCCTGCCGTTGCCGACCCGGGTGCCGCCCTCGTTGCCCTCTGCCACCGCCGTGGGATCGAGGTGGTGCCTCTGGTAGGCCCTTCGTCCCTGATGATGGCTCTGATGGGCAGCGGCCTCAACGGCCAGTCGTTCGCGTTCAGGGGCTACCTCCCGGCTAAAACCGACGAGCGCCGTGCGGCTATAAAGGATTGCGAGCGCCTCTCCGGCGCCCTGCGTCAGACCCAGATTTTCATCGAAACCCCATACCGCAACGACGCCCTGCTCGCAGACCTTCTTGCCGGCCTGAGCGATACCACCGAGCTCTGCCTCGCCGCAGACATCACCCTCCCTACCCAGACTATCCGGACGATGAGTGTAGGGCAGTGGAAGAAACAGCATTTCACCATCGGCAAGAGGCCGTGTGTATTCCTGATACTCAAATGAAAGGAACGATAGAACTGAACGGACTCCGTTTCCACTCCTACCACGGCTGCTTCGACTATGAGCGCAGCGAGGGCGGCGAGTACACGGTTGATTTCTCGGCCACGCTCGATCTTCAGCGCGCTGCTCAGAGCGACGATCTTGCCGACACGGTAGATCTCGAGGAGGTATACTACATAATCGAGCGGGAGATGATGGTTCCCTCCAGCCTTATCGAACATGTCGCAACGCGCATAGCCTCCTCCCTTAAGGAAGAATTCCCGCAGCTCCTATCCGTCACCGTCAGGCTTACCAAGCTCACCCCTCCCCTTCCCGGCCCCGCAGATTCCTCCTCAGTTACCATAACCCTATGACGAAGATTGCGCTGATGACACTGGGCTGCAAGCTCAACTACGCGGAGACCTCTACCTACGAAAGGGGCTTTCGCTCCGCCGGGCTGGAGGTAGTCCCATACAAGCAGAGCGCGGATCTTTACCTTATCAATACGTGCTCCGTTACTGCTACTGCAGACCAGAAATCGCGCAACCTCATCCGCAGGGTCCACCGCACCAATCCCGAAGCGAAGATAGTGGTCACCGGCTGCTCTGCCGAGCTGCGCCGCGCCGAAATCGAGAAGATAGAGGGAGTGTGGAAGGTCTTCGGCTGCAAGGAAAAGGCGCAGGTCGTCCCTGACTGCCTTGCCGGCCTCGGCTTCCCCGCCGAGACGGTTACGGCCGATGCTGTCTTCGGCGCCTACAGTTCGGGCGAACGCACCCGCAGTTTCCTGAAGGTCCAGGACGGCTGCGACAATTATTGCAACTACTGTACTGTCCCCTATGCCCGCGGCGGCAGCAGGAATCTGCCGATCTGCGAATGTGTTCGGATGGCGCGCGAAATAGCGGCCCAGGGAGTCAAGGAAATAGTCCTTACCGGCGTCAATACCGGCGACTACGGCAAAACTACCGGCGAGAGTTTCCTTAGCCTCCTACAGGCCCTTAACGAGGTCGAGGGGATCGAACGCTACAGAATCTCAAGCATAGAACCGAACCTTCTGAGCTCGGAAATCATAGACTGGATCGCCTCCGGGACTAAGTTCCAGCCCCATTTCCATATCCCCCTCCAGACCGGATCGGACACTCTTCTCGCCGCGATGGGCCGCCGCTACACTACTGCCTTTTTCTCGGGCAAGCTGGCCTACATACGCCGGGTCCTCGGTGAGGGCGTTTTCTTCGGAATCGATGTGATGGTCGGGCTGCCCGGCGAAACGCCCGAGCTTTTCGAAGAAACGGTCGCTTTCCTCAGGCAGATACGCCCAGCCTTCATCCACGTCTTCCCCTACTCCCGAAGGCCCGGAACTCCCGCCGCAGATATGCCAGGCCAGGTCGACGAAGAGGAAAAGAAGCGCAGGGTCGCGGTCCTCGAAGAACTCTGCCTCCAGCTCCATTCCGAGTTCGTGGCTTCTCAGAAAGGCACGCGCGTAAGCGTTCTTTTCGAATCGAAGGAAAAAGACGGGACTATGGGTGGCTATTCCGGCAACTACATCCGGGTCACAAGACCCTACGATCCGGCCCTCTCGGGCAAAATAGTGGAGCTTACATTATGACGAAAGCAAAGCTTACATTCCTCGGAACCGGCACCTCGCAGGGCATCCCCATCATCGCCTGCGACTGCCCCGTCTGTACCTCCCCCGACCCGCGCGACAAGCGCCTTCGCGCCTCAGCCCTGGTCGAGTACGGCGGCCTTACTATCGTCGTCGACTGCGGGCCCGATTTCCGTTTTCAGATGCTTCGCCAGGGAGTACATCACATCGATGCCGTCCTGCTCACACACAATCATAAGGACCACACTGGAGGCCTTGACGAGCTCCGTTCCTTCAACCTTATGGAGCGAAAACCGGTAAATATCTACTGCGAGCCCTATGTCGAACATTCTATGAGGCAGGAATACAGCTACGCTTTCGCCGAACCTCGCTATCCCGGATCGCCGGAATGGAATGTCCACAACATCGATGGTCACCACCCCTTCAAGGTTCATTCAAATGCTATCGAGCCTACTCTGGTATGGGTGTCCGGAAAGGGTTATCACTACGAGAGGCCTTCTATCGAAGGTCCCGTCCCCGAGGTGGAAATAATCCCCATCCAGGGCTGGCACCACAAACAGAAAGGTCTGTCTGTGTTGGGCTATCGTTTTGGGGATATTGCATATCTGACGGATATGAATCTTATCGAGGATGAGGAGTTTGAGAAGTTGAAGGGCCTGAAAGCCGTCACCATCAACTGCGTCAAACGAACTCCACACTTCTCCCATTTCTCGCTCGACGAGGCTCTCGCCTTCTTCGAGCGCGTAGGAGCCGAGCAGTCCTACATCACTCACCTCTCCCATATGCTCCCATCCCACGCCGATCTCGACGCAGAACTTCCCGCAAACGTTCATCCGGCGTATGACGGACTTGTAATTGAGGATTAGCAGGCAGTCCCGCATTTCTCAGACCTTCGCGGCGACTTCGCGCCGCTCATCCCACCAGACGCGCTGCGCGCTAGTGGTCCCCCCGCTATCAAGCGCGGGTGCTTAGGGTCTTCGAAATTGCGGGACTACCTGCTTATTTGTCTAGTAGTTCGCGGGCAATTTCGGGGGCGTCGGGAGAGAGGCCGGAGGCGGGATCTGAGCAGAAGGCGGCGAGCTCCGCTTCGGTCCAGTTGGGGTTAGAAGCGAACCATTGCCGAAGAAGTTTGCGCGTTTCGGAGCGCTTGCGGCGACAGACGTCGCAGGTCCCGCAGGGCTTGCTGTCTTCCTGTCCGAAGTAGCGGAGAAGGTACGAGGCGCGGCACTCGCCGGTCTCGCTGACGTAGTCGAGAACGGCCTGGCCGCGCTGGTGGAACGCATCGCGCAGCATCGTGTATTTCTCCTTCTGCAGGTCGAGGTTGCCGGGTTCCAGGCGGTTGTGGCGCAGGATGATGACCGAACTGTTGTCGCAAGGGACGTAGCGGATGATGTGTGAGACCGAAAGGTCGTAGAGCATCTTTCGAAGGGCGGGAACGGTAAGGCCCTGGCGGCGGCAGACGTATTCTTCGTCGATGGGGACCGGATAAGAGAAGATGCCGGTATACATCCTCATAAGGGT
Organism: Bacteroidales bacterium; assembly: GCA_016286145.1. Classification (GTDB taxonomy): domain Bacteria; phylum Bacteroidota; class Bacteroidia; order Bacteroidales; family UBA932; genus Cryptobacteroides. Next base: position 4,258 of record JAEESD010000054.1, read on the forward strand.
CTCTAGGAGGCTGACGAGCGAGGCGTCTCCCAGGTCGATGTCGTAGAGGCGAGAGCGGTCTGGGACTATCTTGATCCTGGTAGGGATGTCGACGTCTTCGCTGTATGAGATGTGGCCCGAGGTTTCGAGATAATGGAGGGCGTAGTGGACGCTTGAGCTGCTGAGGCTGAAACGTTTGCAGAATTCTTCGAGGCTGAATTTCAGCTCGCGGCCGGCTCCGGTTTCGTAAGGGATGCCGTAGAAGACGTGTAGTTTCTGGTAGACGTCTTCGATATAGGCCGGCGAGGGGAAGCTGGCGCTCTCCAGGCGCCTTAGGCGGTCGACGTCTTTCCCGCTCCAGAGAAGGACCGCATACGAGCGTTTGCCGTCTCTTCCGGCGCGCCCCGCTTCCTGGAAATAGGCCTCGGGCGAGTCGGGCAGGTCGAGGTGGATGACGAAGCGGACGTCCGGCTTGTCTATTCCCATCCCGAAGGCGTTGGTACAGACCATCACGCGGGTCCGGCCGGCCTTCCAGGCTTCCTGGCGGGCCGTTCGCGAGGAGGTAGAGAGTCCGGCGTGGTAATAGTCGGCGTCGATTCCGAGCGCGCGGAGCTGCGACGCGAGTTCCTCGCACCCACGGCGGCTGCGGCGGTAGATGATTCCCGTTCCGGCGACGGAATTGCAGATTCCGGCGATCTGGCCGATTTTGTCTTCACACTCACGGACGATGTACGAGAGATTCGGGCGCTCGAAGCCGGATTTGAGCAGCAGCGGTTCGCGGAAGCGGAGCTTTTGCATTATGTCCTCGCAGACGGGAGGGGTCGCGGTAGCGGTAAGGGCAAGGACGGGGGCGGAAACGAGCTCGCGTATCGCTCCAATCTGAAGGTAGTCCGGCCGGAAATCGTAGCCCCATTGGGAGATGCAATGGGCCTCGTCTACTACTATCAGCGAAATCGGCAGGATGTCCAGGTATGAGCGGAAAAGCGAGGTCGCGAGGCGCTCGGGCGAAACGTAGAGGAACTTACAGTCGGGGTCGTAGGCCGCATTATTGAGGGCGGTATCGACCTCGCGGCGTTCCATTCCTGCGTGGATGGCCAGGGCTTTGATGCCTTTTGACTCCAGATTCTGGACCTGGTCCTTCATAAGTGCGACGAGAGGAGTTACTACCAGGGCGAGGCCGTCCTTCATAAGGGCGGGTACCTGGAAGCAGACTGACTTCCCTCCTCCGGTAGGCAGAACAGCGAGCACGTCCTTCCCTGCGAGAGCCGATTCTATAATCTGCTCCTGCATCGGGCGGAAAGTTTCGTAGCCCCAAAAGCGCTTTAATGTCTCGATCGCAGTCATTACTGCAAAAATACCAAATTGTTATGATTTGTCTATTAGCAAATTTATGCTAAATTTGTGTCCGATTTCAGAACACTGAAAATTCTTTAATTTTTCAAAATACATTATGGCAAATATCGATCTTAGCAAGTACGGTATCAAAGGAGTTAAAGAGATACTCTACAACCCCACCTACGAAGTCCTTTACAACGAAGAAACAAAGCCCGGTCTCGAGGGCTACGACAAAGGACAGGTTACCGAACTTGGCGCAATCAACGTTATGACCGGAATCTACACCGGCCGTTCTCCTAAAGACAAGTACATCGTCTACGACAAGACAACTAAGGAAGGCGCTCCCGGAGAGATTTGGTGGACTACCGAAGGCTATCCGAACGACAACCACAAAATGTCCGAGAAGACATGGAAAGCTGTCAAGAAGCTTGCTCTGAATCAGCTCAGCAAGAAGCGTCTCTATGTAGTCGATGGTTTCTGCGGAACACACGCCGACACCCGTATGAAGGTCCGCTTCATTATGGAGGTCGCATGGCAGGCCCACTTCGTGACCAACATGTTCATCCGTCCGAAGAATCAGAAGGAGTTCGACCAGGAGCCCGATTTCGTAGTCTACTGCGCCGCTAAGGCAAAGGTTGAGAATTACGCTGAGCTCGGTCTCAGGAGCGAGACTTGCGTTGCTTTCAACGTCACTTCCCGCGAGCAGGTTATCCTCAACACCTGGTACGGCGGCGAGATGAAGAAGGGTATGTTCTCGATGATGAACTACTACCTTCCTCTTAAGGGAATCGCAGCTATGCACTGCTCCGCAAATACCGACATGAACGGCGAGAATACCGCTATCTTCTTCGGTCTTTCCGGAACCGGCAAGACTACCCTCTCTACCGATCCGAAGCGTCTCCTCATCGGTGACGACGAACACGGCTGGGACAACAAGGGTGTCTTCAACTTCGAAGGCGGCTGCTACGCTAAGGTCATCAAGCTCGACAAAGAGTCCGAGCCCGATATCTACAACGCAATCCGTCGCGACGCCCTCCTCGAGAACGTAACAGTAGACAAGAACGGAGTTATCGACTTCAACGACAAGAGCGTTACCGAGAACACCCGCGTCTCCTACCCTATCTACCACATCGAGAAGATCGTCCGTCCGGAGAGCCAGGGCCCCGCAGCAAAGCAGGTCATCTTCCTTTCCGCAGACGCATTCGGAGTTCTTCCTCCGGTCTCCATCCTTACCCCCGAGCAGACTAAGTACTACTTCCTCAGCGGATTTACCGCCAAGCTCGCAGGTACCGAGCGCGGAATTACCGAGCCTACTCCTACCTTCTCCGCCTGCTTCGGCCAGGCCTTCCTTGAGCTTCACCCGACCAAGTACGCCGAGGAGCTCGTAAAGAAGATGAAGAAGAGCGGTGCAAAGGCCTACCTCGTCAACACCGGCTGGAACGGAACAGGAAAGCGTATCTCCATTAAGGATACCCGCGGAATCATCGACGCCATCCTCAACGGCTCGATCGACAAGGCTCCTACCAAGAAGATTCCTTTCTTCGATTTCGAAGTCCCTACCAAGCTTGAGGGAGTTGATACCGGAATTCTCGATCCTCGCGACACCTACGCAAAGCCCGAGGAGTGGGAAGTCAAGGCAAAAGACCTCGCCGGCCGCTTCATCAAGAACTTCAAGAAGTACGAGACAAACGCTGCAGGCAAGGCCCTCGTAAAGGCTGGTCCTAAGGTTGACTAATCCTCACCTTATTATTATAAAGGATGATCGTTTCGGTCATCCTTTTTTTGTATATTTGTGTGGTATGGGCGAGCTACAGACAGAGATAAAGTTTCTGAAGGGAGTAGGACCTAAAAGGGCCGAGCTCCTTCAGAAAGAATTGGGGATCGCGACTATCGGCGATCTGATACGCCTGTACCCTTTTCGATACATAGACAGAAGTTCTATCCAGAGCATCGCTTCGGTAAGCCAGGATGTTGCCTCTATTCAGATTCAGGCGAAGGTAGTGAGCCGCGCGCTTTACGGCCCCGGCGGATCGATAGTCAAGACCGATGAGGAGAAGATTCACTTCAATGCCGCTAAGAGACTCAGCGTAATTGTTGAAGACCAGACCGGCAGGATGGAGATGGTCTTCTTCAAGGGAATAAAGTGGAACTACGAAAGACTCGCTCCCGGTCTTACTTTCATTTTCTTCGGAAAGCCTTCGGAATTCAACGGCCGTTACAATATAGTACACCCCGAGGTGGACGTCCCCCAGGAAGGCAATATGTCCCAGGGCGCTCTTACGGGAGTCTATCCCAGTACCGAGAGGCTTAAGACCGCCGGTATTACCGGGAAGGTGATGTGTAAGATGCAGAGTGCGGCGCTCGCCCTCTGCCTGCCGGAAATCACCGAAACCCTGCCGGACTACGTGATGGGCGAGCTGGGCCTCTGCGGCCTCCAGTATGCCCTGAAAAATATTCACTTCCCCGCCGATACCTACGCCCTTCAGAAAGCTACCCGCAGGCTTAAATTCGAGGAGCTGTTTCTGCTCCAGCTGAGCCTTCTCAAACAAAAGTACATACGCTCCAGGGCAGACAACGGTATAGTGATGCCCAAGGTCGGGCCGGACTTCAACGCCTGCTACAATTCTCTCCCTTATCAGCTTACCGGAGCTCAGCAGCGCGTCATTAAGGAAATAAGGGAGGACCTGATGTCCGGACACCAGATGAACCGCCTTCTTCAGGGCGATGTAGGCTCAGGAAAGACCCTGGTCGCTGTCCTTAGCTGTCTTCTCGCAACGGGAAACGGCTATCAGACCTGTATTATGGCCCCTACCGAGGTCCTCGCCCAGCAACACTACGCCAATATATGCAAGTATCTTTCGAATACTTCGGTAAAGTGTGCTCTTCTGACCGGTTCTACCGGAACTAAAGACCGCAGGGAGATTCATTCCGGACTGGAAGACGGATCGATAGGTCTGCTGGTCGGGACCCACGCCCTGATCGAGGACAATGTAATCTTCAAGAATCTCGGTCTGGCGGTAATCGATGAGCAGCACCGCTTTGGGGTAGACCAGAGGGCTAAACTTTGGTCCAAAGGACCGGAAGGCATACCGCCCCATGTCTTAGTGATGACAGCGACCCCTATCCCGCGAACTCTCGCAATGACCGTCTATGGAGACCTGGACGTCTCGGTGATAGACGAGATGCCGCCGGGACGCAAACCCGTCAGGACAACCTTACACACCCCGGCAAAAATGCCGGCGGTGTATAACTTTATGCGCTCGGAGATTGCGAAGGGGCGGCAGGTTTTCGTCGTCTATCCTATGATATTCGAGAACGAGAAACTGGATCTCAGCAACCTCGAGCGCGGATACGAAGACATAATGAAGGAATTCCCGCTGCCCCAGTACAAGACTGCGATGGTCCACGGCCAGCAGGCTACCGATGTCAAGAATTTCAATATGGACGCATTCGCGGCCGGAAGGGCCGATATACTCGTCTCTACGACGGTTATCGAGGTCGGCGTCGACGTGCCCAACGCGTCCGTAATGGTGATTATGAGCGCCGAACGCTTCGGCCTCTCGCAGCTCCACCAGCTGCGCGGACGCGTCGGACGAGGCGCCGCCGACTCCCACTGCATCCTCATCCGCGACCTTAAGACATCGAAGGAATCGCTTCAGCGGCTCGAGCTTATGTGTAAAACTGAAAACGGCTTCGAGATAGCGGAAGAAGATATGAAGATGAGGGGGCCGGGAGACCTGGAGGGTACGATGCAGAGCGGACTTCCCATCTCGCTCAACATAGCTTCGCTCGCAAAAGACGGTCTGATTCTCGGCGAGGCCCGCGCCTTTGCCCAGAAAGTCCTGAAGGAGGACCCTTCGCTGACTGATCCGCGAAACGCGCGCCTGGCCCTTGAGCTGAGAAAGGAAAAATACCACGTCCACGACTACAGCAAGATATCCTAAAGGATATTCCAAATTTTATTCGTAACTTTGGGCGCTTATCGTTTGGTAATAAATAACATAACAGATATGAAAAAAATTCTTGTAGCTGTCATATCAATGCTTGTTTCGCTCTCGGCCCTCGCCCAGAGCGCGAATATGCTTGCTATGGCCCGTTCAGAACTCTCAAAACGCGGTCTTGAGGAAACCGAAGTCCGTGCAAGGCTAATGGAAGAAGGAATCGACGTGGACAATATCCCGCCGAGCGAGTATCCCAATTACCAGAGCCGCGTGATGGAAGTCATCAACAGGATGCAGGCCGAGAAGTCGGCGTCGACCTCCGCAGCTGCTGCCGTTGCCCCTGCCGCTGCCGCCCCTGCCGCAACCCCGAACGAGTTCCCTCAGA
>JAEESD010000055.1 GCA_016286145.1 Bacteroidales bacterium
GCTGCTGGCCGGCTGTAAAAACGCTAATAATCAAAAATCAAACGATATGAAAACCGCTGAACCTTTGAAAGAGGTCGCCGGACGTAAGAACTTCGGCCCGAACCATGCCCTTGTAACAACCCCTCAGCCCTGCGTAATGATCGCAACCTGGGACAAAGACCACAACCCGGATGTAATGATGGCCGCCTGGGCCGGGCAGTACGACTACAAAAAGATAGTCATCTCCCTTTCCAAGCATAAGACTACCGAGAACCTCGAGCAGACCGGCGCCTTCACCGTCAGCTTCGCAGATATCAATACTGTAGCAGAATCTGACTACCTCGGCATCGTAAGCGCACACCAGGTTCCGGACAAAGTAGCCAAGGTCGGCTTCACGGTTACCCCCAGCCCGAATGTAGACGCCCCCATCATCAACGAATATCCCCTCACCCTCGAATGTAAGGTAGTCAGCTGGGAAGGCGGAACCCTTATCGGCGAGGTCGTCAATATGAGCGCAGACGAGAAGATTCTTACAGACGGCAAGGTCGATCTCGACAAGCTCCAGCCCATCGTCTTCGACGCCGCCTCAATGACCTACCGCGCTACCGGCAAGATAGTCGGCAAAGCCTGGGGTGACGGCAAGAAGTTCCAGGACTAGTTGTAAAGTTTATTTGTGTCTATGAATACTTTAGGAAATATCGTATGGCTCCTTCTCGGAGGCTTTGTCATCACTATTATCTATTACATCGTCGGACTTCTTATGTGTCTGACTATAGTCGGAATTCCTTTCGGGGTTCAGCTGTTTAAGATCGGGACCTATGCCCTCTGGCCGTTCGGCCACGAACTGGTCGACGGACCTAAGGAGCCCGGTTGCCTTACGATCATAATGAACGTAATCTGGATCCTTGCAGGATGGTGGGAGATCGCTCTGATCCATATCATCTGTGGCCTGATCCTCTGCATCACCATCGTCGGAATTCCTCTCGGCCGTCAACACTTCAAGATGGTCCCGGCCTCTTTCCTTCCCTTCGGGAAACAGATTCAATAGCGCTACTGGGCGAAAGCGCGGAGCGCGGCGGAGCAGCGGCCGGGGATGATGATGTGGTGATTGCCGATGGGGGCGGTGAGGAAGTAGGAGCTGATCAGCGACGGGTCGTCCAGCTGGACTTCGATCTGAGTGCGGCAGAGGTCGGGTTCGTCGAGGTTGCGAAGGATCTGGCCTTCGGCTATGAAGACGCGCGAGAGGTCGCCCGAGACCTTGAAGACCGTCACCGGAGAGGCGGGGATGTTGCCCTTGATCCCGACGCCGATTCCCGACTCGAAATGTGTATCCAGCTTGAATGAGTCTACGCAGTCAAACGGGACTGTACAATGGGCGAAAACGATCTTTCCGGTAGCAGGGTCCATTCGCGAGGGATTGGCCATGAAGCCGGTTGTACCGGTAATCGAACGGGCGATAGTCATCGCGAGCAGGGCGGGGACGTCCCCCTCGCAGGACGCGGGGATGCCTTCGGTATTCAGGCGGGCAAGCGCAAGGCAGCCAGTATTTTTCACTGAAGTCAGCAGATCGAAGCAGCGCAGGGTAAGGCCGTCGAGCTTGTTGTCAAGTACAAGTTGACGCAGTGCCCAGTAAATCTTTACAGCGCCGGGGATCGAATCACATACCTTTTCGGCGCGGGCCTGGACCAGGTCGAACGATTCGTATTCGGGCTCTGCCGGCTCCGCCTTTTCTATTGCAGCCTTAACCTCATCCATCGAGATGTCTACCAACTCGATGCCGAGCTTTTCGCGTACCGCGGAGGGGTCGGCGGCGCTGGAGATCAGCCAGTCGGAGGGCCGGCCGAGGACTCCGAGGCGCTTGCCTCGGAGCTCACGCCGCGCCCTGGCTGCCGCAGCCAGCGCCGCAATCCTCTCTGCGAGCCCGCTGCCGTGGAGTATCTCTCCACTAAGGCCGTTCTGATTGAGGTACGAAAGTATTTCCATCGATGCAGCAAGAGAGTTGTTCTTGCCAGAAGTAAGCAGATAGAAATGCTTCGTCTCTTTCAGTGTAGGAAGCAGTTTAATAAACTCACCTTCGGTACCGCCAGTCCTAACAAAGATGATATTCAACGGATATGAGCAAAAGGATGTATAAGAATCACCGCAGAAATCATAACCTCCCCGAGGGAAGACCTCGCTAAGGAATTGTTTGGTAGATACCTCGAGCGCCTTCTTATCGTGAAGCGCCGATGTGAGAGTATAGACTGCTATGTCGTTCATTTTTTAATATAAGTCATTCCGACCTCAACACAGCCGCCGTCGGTCTCGGGGCGGTCGCCGACCACCGCGCAGCGGGAAGGGTCGGCGCCCAGCGCCGCGCAGGCGGCGAGGAAGACGCCCGGGCAAGGCTTGTAGCCCCCAATCGAGGGCGAGTCAAGCAGCGCGTCGAACATCTCCGGCTTCGCGCCGAGGGCCACAAGCTTCTCCCGGACGCAACCGTAGTCGGAAAGGACTGCGATCTTTGCGCCCTTGGACTTGAAGTCCTCTGCCATTGCAAGGACCGAGCTATCTATAGTACGATACTTTTCCAGGAGGTGAATCATGGTAGGCATATACCAGTTGTAATACCACTTCCGAACCTTGTCTACAGAATAGCAACTGCCCTTTGATATCTCGGCGAAAAGTGTTTCATATGAAGCTGGTTTTTTGGAGGCTGCGATCTTGCGGCGTGTTCTTCTCTCCTTCCCCAGAAGGAGCAGGCAGCCGCTCTTCAAAGCGGCCCATATGAACTTTGCTGGCATCCCTTTTTTATCGTAAAGGGTGCCGTCCAGGTCGAAAAACACAGCCTCGTACATAAACTCTAGCTTCTGATTCCTCCGAATTGATTTACGAGTATATCGCTTACTTCGGCGATCCTGGCCTGAAGCTCTTCCTGAGTAGTAGCCTCGCAGATGAACCTAAGATAAGGCTCGGTATTAGAAGGACGGACATTGAACCACCAGGTAGGATACTCCAGACGGAAGCCGTCGAAGTCCATAAACTTCTGAGGCTCTCCGAGAGTAGCGCGGAAGTGATCGCAGACGGCCTTCATAGCGCCGGCTTTGTCTTCCAGACGGAAGTTGATCTCGCCGGAGTTCTCGTAGCCGGCGATCTCGGCAATCTGCTGGCTGAAGGTCTTGCCCTCTTTCTTCAGGGCTGCAACTATACGGAGAACTATCATTGAAGCGAGAAGTCCGCTGTCTGAATAGAAGAAATCCTTGAAGTAATAGTGGCCCGCTAGTTCGCCTCCCCAGAGTCCGTCTATCTCGCGGAGTTTCGGGGCGGCGAAGGCGCGGCCCACTCTCCAGGTGTGGACATCTGCGTTATATTTCTGGAGGTACTCGGCAACTGCCTTGGAGCTGCGGATTTCCTGAAGGACGAGCGGGTTCTTTGCTCCCCTTTCGTCGCAGAAGTACTTTGCCATCATAGCGATTACAAGGTCGGGGGCTACGAAGTCTCCATTTTCGTCGACAAACATTACTCGGTCTGCATCGCCATCGTAGATAACACCGATATCGGCCTTCACCTTCTTTACGAGCTGCTTCAGAGGCTCTACGTTCTTTGCTACGAGCGGGTTCGGCTCGTGGTTGGGGAAACGGCCGTCGAGGGTATCGAACAGGTAGTGGGGCTTCTCGCCGTAGATTTCCTTGGCGAAGAGGTTGGCCATTCCGTTAGAGAGGTCAAAGGCGATGTTCAGGTCACTGTAGTCGCCCTTGTACTTGAGCATGAAGTCGATATAATCCTTATGGATATCCTTCTCGTAGACGGTTCCGCGCTTGGCTGCGATAGGAGTCTCGCGGCCCTCTTCGATCCACTCTTTGATCTGGCCAAGGCCGGCGTCGTAGCCAACAGGAAGGGCGTTCTCGCGGGAGACCTTCATTCCGTTGTACTCGGCGGGGTTGTGGGAGGCAGTGATCTGGACCGAGGCGTTGAAGCCGTAGTTCGCGGTAGCGAAATAGACCATGGGAGTACTGCTCAGGCCGATGTCGTAGACGTCTGCTCCGGCGTCCGTAATTCCCTTGATAAGGTTGTCGTGGATCTCGTCCGAAGAGGTACGGCAGTCGCGGCCTACAAGGACCTTGTCCGTCTTCAGCAGCGAAGGCAGGAAATAACCTACCTTATAGGCTGTAGTTTTGTCGAAATCGACTCCGTAAATACCACGGATGTCATATGCGTGAAATGCTCCCATTTTAGTGTTATTTGATGCGTGATTTATAATGTGTCGATACTTTTCCTTTTGCGATTCCGATGAGCTTGCTGGAGATCATCTTCCGGCGGATAGGCGGTACAAGGTCCGTAAACAGGACGCCGTCCAGGTGGCTCATTTCGTGTTGGATCATACGTGCGCCGAACTTGTCGAAGGTCTCGGTAACCTTTTCCAGCTGCTCGTTGTAGTACTCTACAGTAAGGGCCTCGGGCCTTACTACGTCCGAGTAGATTCCCGGGACGCTAAGGCAGCCCTCCGAGTACTCACACTTCTTTTCGGATTCCTCTAAGACTACCGGATTGATAAGGGTTCTTTTGAAGCCTTTCAGGTAGGGGTAGGTCTCTGCGACTTCGTCTCCGTCTACTATCAAGACCCTTTTCGATACGCCAATCTGGGGCGCTGCGAGGCCGCAGCCTTCGCTTACCTTGAGGGTATCTTTCAGATCCTGGACGAGGGCGGCAATTCCCTCTTTGTCGTTAAGGTCGATCGGCTCCGCTTTTTTGCGAAGTACTTCCGATCCGTAGAGGTATATAGGTTGTATCATTTCTTCTTGTCTAAATAACTTTGGAGAATAATCGCCGCGCTGATTTTGTCTACCTCCGATTTGTCCCTACGCCGCGAAGCCTTCATCCCGCCGTCGATCATCGCGCGATGGGCCAGGACCGACGTGAAGCGTTCGTCTTCGAACTCGACCGGCACCCCGGGGAAAGCCTTTTTCAGCTGGCCCACGAAACTGTCTACCTGATGTGCGGTCTGGGCCGGGCTACCGTCCAGCGCCAGCGGCTTACCAACTACGAACAGGACGATACGTTCCGAGGCGGAGTATTTTTGGAGATATTCTATTATCTTTGCAGACGGCAATGTCTCCAGGGCAGAAGCGAATATCTGCAGGGGGTCGCTTACCGCAAGGCCGGTGCGCGCGCTCCCGTAGTCTATTCCTATGATTCTGTCCATAATTGCACAAATTTAATCAAATAGAATGGGAAGACAAAATAAGATTAAACGCTACCGCCTGACCGTCACAAATGACGAGTCCCACGAAAAAGTTTACTCGTTCCTGGTGACCCGCGTAGGCTTTCTGGTAGCCGTAATTCTCTGCCTCTGTTCGCTGGTAGGCGGTATCTACGCATTGGTAGTTTTTACTCCTTTGCGCCACACCGTACCGGGCTATCCTGATGCCAATTTCCGCCGCCAGGCTATTCAGAACGCAATCAAGATAGATTCGCTCGAGACTGCTATGACCCGCTGGCAGATGTATTCGGAAAACCTCTCCAGGGTTCTTGCCGGAGAGCAGACTCTCGTTCTTGACAGTATAGTAAAGGACAACAGCGCCCGTTACCTCCAGCGCGAAAACGAACAATACCTCAAGACCCGCGATTCCCTTCTCAGGGCTAAGGTCAACAAAGAGGAAGCCTACGGCGTTTCTTCTGGAGTTCAGAGACATCTTCCTATCGAAGGAGTCCATTTCTTTACTCCGCTTAAAGGTGTTATCTCCAACGGCTACGATATGGCTTCTCACCCCGCGGTAGATATCACCGCTCCTAAAAACAGCGTCATCAAGTCCGTCCTTGACGGCTCGGTAGTAGCCGCCGGCTGGAGCGACGAATACGGATACACTATCACTATCCAACACGAAGGCGACATCCTTACTACCTATAAACACAACAGCAAGCTTCTGAAAAAGCAGGGCGACAAAGTCTCCGCCGGAACCCCGATCGCCCAGGTCGGAAATACCGGTTCGCTTACAACCGGAGCTCATCTCCACTTCGAGCTCTGGTACAAGGGAGAAGCCATCGATCCTACTAAATACATCTCCTTCTAATGGGCGGCAAACGCAGAATAGCGATCCTCGGATCGACGGGTTCGATCGGAACCCAGGCCCTTGATGTCATCAGGCAACACCGCGACCTTTTCGAGGTCCAGCTTATCAGCGCAAACACCAGTATCGACCTTCTTGAGAGCCAGGCCCGGGAGTTCGACGTGAACAATGTCGTCATCTGTGACGACAAATTGTACGGCGAACTCAGCAGCCGCCTCTCCGGTACGGATTCGAAGGTCTTCGCCGGGACAGATAGCCTGTGCGAACTCGTTCGCAGCTCCGAAATCGATATCGTCGTCGGGGCCATGGTCGGGTTCAGCGGCCTTCGTCCTACCCTCGCGGCCCTCGAAGCCGGGAAGGTGGTGGCCCTTGCGAATAAGGAGACGCTCGTTGCCGCCGGCTCGCTGGTCACCAAGACTATGCGCGAACACAACGCCGTGATCCTGCCGGTAGACAGCGAACATTCCGCGATATTCCAGTGTCTGCTCGCGGCCCAGGGAAACGAGGTTAAGAAGATCCACCTCACTGCCTCGGGCGGCCCGTTCCGCAGCTGGCCGAAGGAAAAGATTGCGGCCGCTACTGCAGCCCAGGCGCTCAAACACCCCAACTGGGATATGGGCGCGAAAGTGACTATTGATTCCGCGACTATGATGAATAAGGGCTTCGAGCTGATCGAAGCCTGCTGGCTATTCGACCTTACCCCCGAGATGGTAAACGTAGTAGTCCATCCGGAGTCTATAATTCACTCGATGGTCGAGTTCGAAGACGGGGCCGTCATCGCTCAGATGGGCTGCCCGGATATGCGCGAGCCTATAGGCTTCGCACTCTCCTTCCCTGCCAGATTGTCAGTGGGTAACAAAAAACTTGACTTCGCGTCACTCGGAGCTTTACATTTCGAGGCACCGGACCCGGAGCGTTTCCCCAATCTCCAACTGGCCCGCGAGGCTTTTACGCGCGGCGGGAACATCCCCTGCGCCCTCAATGCGGCCAACGAAGTCGCCGTGCGCGCCTTCCTCGCGGGCCGGATCGGCTTCTACGGCATCACCGACCTTATTGAAAAGTGTATCAGCGGTGCGTCTTTTGCAGCAGATCCGTCGGCCGGCGATATCTTCTCGACCCACGAAGATACTATGCGCCGCGCCGAAGAATTGATTTAGTTAGCAGATATGGTCGTACTCTTCAAGGCTCTGCAAGTTATCCTTGCACTGTCCATCCTCATCATAGTCCACGAATCCGGACACTTCCTCTTCGCCCGCCTTTTCGGTATCAGGGTGGAGAAATTCTACCTGTTTTTCGACGTAGGCGGTAAGGCGCTCGCGCGCTGGCGCTGGGGCGAGACCGAGTTCGGAATTGGCTGGCTGCCCTTCGGCGGGTACTGCAAGATCGCGGGGATGGTAGATGAGTCGGTGGATATGGAGCAGCTGAAGCGCGACCCCCAGCCGTGGGAATTCCGCTCGAAGCCGGCGTGGAAGCGGCTGTTCGTCCTGGCGGGCGGCGTGCTGTTCAATTTCATCTTCGCGATCATCGTCTATAGCGTGATCAGCGGCATCTGGGGCACGGCCTATATCAGTAATGAAGATTCGGCCGTCTACCCGAACGAGCTCGCGCGCGAAATGGGCTTCCGGCCGGGAGACAGGATCCTGAAGCTGGACGATTATGTGCCCGAGGATTTTGGGATGTTGCAGGCCGATCTGGCGCGAAGGGAGGTTAGGTGTGCTACCGTCCTCCGTGGACAGGATACTGTCCGTCTTTATATCGATCAGTCGATGATTGGCGAGGTTCTGAATTCGCCGCTGATGTTCGATCTGGCGATGCCGTTCGTGGTCGATTCGGTAAGCTCGGCCGCCAACGCCGGGGTGCTCGAGAAGGGCGACCGCGTGCTCAGCATTGAAGGAGTCGATGCGGAGTTCCTGCAAGACGCCTCGCCCATCCTGGCGGAGCACGCGGGAGAGGATGTGACCGTTACCGTGCAGCGCGGATCCGAAGTGCTTGATCTGTCGCTTCAGGTCGACACTTCCGGGCGGGTCGGCGTGTTCCTGGAGCAGCCCGTCATCAAGAGGCAGACCTACAAGGGCCTGTCGGCTCTATCTGCAGGGCTCAAGCGCACGGGCAGCACCATCAGCGGCTACCTCAGCGATCTCAAAATGGTCTTCAAGCCCTCGACAGGCGCCTATAAGTCGGTAGGCAGTTTCATCGCCATCGGGCAGGTGTTCCCCAAGACCTGGGACTGGTATCAGTTCCTGAGCATCCTGGCCCTGATTTCCATCATGCTGGGCGTAGTGAACCTTATCCCTATCCCGGGTCTGGACGGAGGACATATCCTGTTTACTATATATGAGATGATAACGGGCCGCAAGCCTTCAGACAGGTTCCTGTACATTATGCAGCTTTTAGGAATGGTCCTGCTGTTCGGTCTTATGTTCCTTGCTTTCGGCAACGACATAATGAGGCTAATCCGTTGATTTTTTGTATATTGGCGACATGAAAAAGAGTTTATTCATATTAATTACGCTGATTTTTGCGCTCGCGACGAGCTGCAAACCTTCTGCTCCCCTGCTTCCGAATGTAAGCGGTAAGGCGGGCGAAGTGCTGTGCGTTATCGAGAAAGCAGACTGGGACGGCGCCCTCGGGCAGGCCATCCACGACGTTCTCGAAGACGAATACCCCTTTTTGCCGGTTAAAGAGTACAGATATACAGTTACTCACGTAACACACGCCGGATTCGAGGCCGATATGTTCAAGGTCCACCGAAATATTGTCTTCTTCGACCTTCACCCTCAGAACAACTATCCCGGAGTACAGATACTCCAGAACAAATGGGCAAAGCCCCAGTGTGTTCTTCTCGTCCGGGCCCGCACTGCCGAGCAGGCAGACTCCGTCCTCAGGGCGGATTCCGAGCTGGTTGTAGGCGCGATCGAGCAGGCCGAACGCAACCGCGTTATCGCCAACACCCGCCGCTACGAAAACTCAGACGTCTACCCCAAGGTAGCCAAGGTCTTCGGCGGTTCGGTCCACGTCCCTACCGGCTACAAACTTCGCAAGATAGACCACAATTTCGCGTGGATTTCCTACGACAGGGATAAGGTGACTCAGGGTATCTTTGTCTACCGTCTTCCCGTAGTCGGAGACGATTTCGACAACGAGGTAATCATCACCCGCCGCAACGAAATTATGAAGGAAAATGTTCCCGGAATGTTCGACGGAACCTATATGATTACCGGAGATTACTGGCAGCCCCAGACCCGCTTCCTCAGGTACCAGGGAATGAGCTTTGCGGAGACCCACGGAATGTGGGAAGTCCAGGGCGATTATATGGGAGGTCCATTCGTTTCCCATTCTTTCTATTCGCCAGACGGCTCGGAAATTATAGTGGCCGAAGCCTGGGTGTATGCTCCTAAATACAATAAGAGGCAGCTCCTGAGGCAGGTTGAGTCGCTTCTTTACTCTTGGGAATGGAAGACTGAATAAAAATCTTGGATTGTCAAAAATTATTTCTATCTTTGCAGTCCTTTTGGTGGGTTCGTATAACGGCTAGTACTCAAGATTTTCATTCTTGCAATAGGAGTTCGATTCTCCTACCCACTACGAAAAAATATAAAAAAGTACAATAATGGCAAACACAGCTTCAGCAGACAAGGCCGCTCGTCAGAGCGAGAGGCGCAGATTGCATAACAAGTATTATGCAAAGACAACAAGGAACGCTATCCG
>JAEESD010000056.1 GCA_016286145.1 Bacteroidales bacterium
AAGAACGGCTCGCTGGAGTTTAAGCTGAACGGTGCGAACTCCAAGGATGGCGTTCTGGATGCCGATGTGTCGGGCTTCAGCCTGAAGGCGCTCGGGCTTACACTCAATGCGACCGTGGCCGGTCGCGACCTGCTGGGTGAGAACCCGCAGGTCGACCTTGATGCCGACGCGCTGGCGCGGCTCCGGGCGCTGCGATCGCTCCTGCCGGACGGCGTTTCGGCGGACGGCGACGTCCGCCTGACAGCCGACGGCACTCTCGCCAAGTCCGGAGCCGACCTCCTCGCGTCGGTCTCTACCCCGAGCCTGAGGGCGCAGCTGCCCTTCGGTCGCGTTGCCGCCGACGACGTCAAGATCGTCGCCGGGGCCCGCAACAAGACCGAGTCCCTGCCGCGCCGCCGCCCTCACCGCGAGGGGATGGAGATGCCCGAATTCCTGCGCGAAGAGTCGTTCCGCGAGGCGGACATCGACGTGCAGCTGGATACTGCGCTGACCGAGCTCGTGAAGACATGGAACCCGCGCGGCTCGGTCCACATCGGACATGCGGTCGTAATGACCCCGAAATTCCCGCTGCGAAATTCGCTCGAGGGCCTGGACGCCAGCTTCAACACTAACGAACTGGTTATCGATAACGTGAAGGTCCGGACCGGCGAATCGGATCTCGAACTGAAGGGTAGTCTGCGCGGCTTCCGTCGCGTACTTACCGGCAGGGGGAAAGGTATCTACAGGCTCGACCTGGAGGCGTTCTCGCGCTGGCTGAACCTCAATCAGCTGCTCGCCGCGCTGGATGCAGGTAAAGACGCTGTAGTAGATACTACCTCGACAGTTTCCGACGAAGAGTACCTCAAGGAGGTCGTCAGCAAGGATCTCGATGAGGAGAACACTGAAGGTATGAAACTGTTCGTCATTCCGGCGAACGTCATAGCTAACGTAGGCCTGAAGGCCGGCGCTGTAAAGTATATGGATTACAACGCCCGCAATGTAGGCGCCAATATACGTATGGGCGAAAGGACAGTTCTCGTGAGCGATCTTGCAGCCGATACAGATGCGGGTTCGGTCTATGCGGACGCGTTTTATTCTACTAAGACTAAGCAGAACATAGGCGCGGGATTCGATATTTCCCTGAAGGATGTTACGGCCGAAAAGATAATCGAGATGGTCCCGGCAGTAGACTCGCTGGTTCCTATGCTCAGCTCCTTCAAGGGCAATCTGAACTGCACTTTCTGCGCTACTACTAAACTGGATACTTCATTCCGCATCCATCCCCGCTCGCTGGACGGCTCGTTCTTTATCAAGGGCGCCGGCCTTGCTCTCAATCAGGAGGGTGATTTCAAGAAGCTGGCGAGGATCCTGATGTTTAGAGATCGTAGACAAGGACGTATAGATTCTCTTTACATCGGAGGTATCGTTACCGACGGAAAAGTACGCGTCTTCCCTACCAGGCTCGATCTCGACCGCTACTCCCTGTCGCTCGGCGGAACCCACGCCTTCGACGGCGAGTTCGACTATAAGGTCTCCCTGCTCCGTTCGCCTATCCTAATCAAGTTCGGCGTACGCCTGAAGGGTCCTGACTTCAACCACATCAAGTGGCGTCTTATCAAGCCTCAGTTCGCGAAGACCTATATGCCCGAGTTCCGCAAGGAAGTCGACAAGATGATACGCTACCAGCGTATGACTATCAAGAACGTCTTCAAGGAAGGCTCGGATGTCGCTTCCCGCGCCGGAAAGAAAGCCCTCAAGGAACTGGACTCGCGTAAAGAAGATCTTGACATGATAGACCGTGTCGAGGAACTCTCCGAAGAGGAAGCCCGTCAGATAGACTCCCTCCAGAACGCTCCGGAGCCCGTAGACTCAGTCCAGACCCCCGATCAGGTCGGGGGTGACCCTGTTGCGCCCGAGGGTGACGCTGTCGCGCCTGAGGGTGAAGCCACAGTCATGCCCGACAGCGATCGGGCATCTGATCCTATTATCAAAGAAGAAAATGAGTGATATAGAAATAATTCAGGTAAACATTTCCGGTGATGACAAGCCGGGACTTACCGCCGCTCTTACCAGCATTCTGGCTAAGTACGATGCATTTATTCTGGACATCGGCCAGGCCAATATCCACAAAACCTTGACATTGGGTATACTTTTCCGTACATCCACCAAGCAGTCCGGCTTCATTATGAAGGAGCTACTGTTTGCCGCTTCGGAGCTTGGTGTACAGATTCGCTTTACACCAGTGTCAAGAAAATCTTACAATGCCTGGGTGACGCGCCAGGGCAAGGGCCGCTATATCGTGACCCTTCTGGGCCGCCAGATCAATGCCTCCGACATCGCCCGAATCACCGCGGTGACGGCCAAGCATGGGTTTAACATCGACGCCATCAGGCGTCTGACCGGCCGTATGCCCCTGGTCGGCAAGGATCCGAAATCGCGCTCGTGTATCGAGTTCTCTATCCGCGGCCACGTCGATGAGCAGACTAAGCTCGCGTTCCAGAACGATATCATGGACTGCACCCGCCCCGGGCTGGATATCTCCTTCCAGAAGGACGATATCTACCGCCGCTCGCGCCGTTTGATCTGCTTCGATATGGACTCGACCCTGGTCGGCGCCGAGTGTATCGACGAGTTGGCCGAAAAGGCCGGAGTTGGCGCGCAGGTTAAGGCTATCACGGAAAGCGCGATGAGGGGCGAGATCGATTTCAAGGAGAGCTTCACCCGCCGCGTTGCCCTACTCAAGGGCCTGGACGAGTCCGTGATGGAGGAAATCGCCCGCAACCTGCCTCTGAACGAGGGACTCGAGCGTATGATGAAGATTCTCAAGAGGGTGGGCTACAAGACCGCTATCCTCTCCGGAGGTTTTACATATTTCGGAAAGTACCTTCAGCAGAAGTTCGGCTTCGATTATGTCTACGCCAACGAGCTTGAGGTAGAGAACGGGAAGCTGACCGGCCGCTATGTCGGGGAGGTCGTCGACGGCCGTCGCAAGGCCGAGCTCCTTCGCCTTCTCTGCCAGTTCGAAGGCATCGACGTCGCCCAGTCTGTCGCCGTCGGCGACGGCGCCAACGACCTCCCGATGATCGGAACGGCCGGTCTCGGCATCGCCTACCACGCTAAGCCAAAGGTCAAAGCCACCGCCGAGCAGAACCTCTCAACGGTCGGCCTGGATGGCATCCTCTATTTCTTGGGTTTGAAAGACTCCCAGATCGACGCGTAGGGCCCCAACCCCCGCCGGACCAATAATAACAATGAACTAAGCCTAGAATTTCCAGCCGAGGCCGCCGTGGACTAGAGTTGCGGCGGGGGAGTAGGTGTTCTCGGCGTAGATGTAGAAGTGGTTCCAGCAGTAACGAAGTCCGATAAACGTAATTCCGGGGATAAGGGCAGGCAAACCTAGTCCAAAGATATATCCCAGTCCGAATTCGCTGTAGGTTTGAAAAGCGTTTTGGGGATTCCAGATGTGGCGTAATATAGCGGTCGCAGACCAACGGAAACCGTCGTTGATCCGGCCTAAATGCTCGGCTTGATTATAGTTGATTCTGTATCGCGGTTTTCCGGAGGGATCGGTTCCGAATTCGGGAAATTGAATTAATTCGCAATTGAACCAGGATGCGTCAATGGTAAGTTTAGCCTCCCAACGCTCCGCGAAACGCCATGCTCCTGAAAGGGTAAAACTTAGCGGGTGAGAGTCGTCTACTGCCTGGCCGAGAGGGGCATATTTTTCGTCAATGCTCCGCGTGTTTCCCAGGGTGTGTAATGGGGCAAAACCGCTTCCAACCTCCAGTGAAAAAGACTTCTTGAAAGAAGAAACCGCCAGCTCTTCAGCCAGCGATTCCTGCGCGAAAACAGAAACTGCCAGCCCAAGCAAAAGTAGCAAGGACAGTGCAACGCGTTTCATTATTCTGCGGCTTCGAGTTTGACGACTACCTTTCTTTCGCGAAGGTCTGCGAGGGTAGTATCTTTAGGGGCGTAGACGCCGTTGGGGTCTTCAAACTTGATGAAGGGGCCTTCCTGGTTGCGGGTGTAGGGGAGATTAATGTGGCAGAGGCCGTCTGCGCCGGTAACCCCGAGGTCATTTCCCTTTCCCTGATAATCCCAGGTAGCAACATAGATGTGGATGCCGGCGATAGGGTTGCCGTTGGCCTTGTCCAGAAGCTGGAAGTACATAGGTGCTTCTCCTCCTTCTTCGTAAAGAGGATCCTCCGGGACTCCGTAGCAAGCTTCCAACACAAATAGCGCTGTAGTCAGCGACGCGCCTTTAAGAATTTTATGGAGCAGTTTCATACAGACAAATATAAGTAAACTCGCAAAAAATAGATGCCACGTCGACAAAAATGGTTGCAATTAATTGATTAGATTTGCATAAGTATGAACCGTTTTTTGTTTAGAGCCCTCCGGGACTACGAGATAAAGGTCCACGAACTGAGCTATCTTTTCTGGGAGTGTACGACCCGTTGCAACCTCTCCTGCCGTCATTGCGGGAGCGACTGTACCGTCGTGAGCCGCGAAAAGGACATGCCGCTCGAGGACTTTCTCGGCGCTATAGACACTATCCCCGCGAAAGAGCGGCCGAAGGACTTTATCGTGGTCCTTACCGGCGGCGAGCCTTTGCTGCGCCCGGATATCGAGCAGGTCGGCCGTGCGATCCGTGACCGTGGGCTCAGATGGGGCATGGTCTCGAACGGATGGTTCTACGATGAGGGGATGCACGAGCGGCTGATGGGGGCCGGGCTGGGCGCGCTGACTGTCAGCCTGGACGGCCTCGAGGCGTCTCACGACTGGATGCGAGGCCGCCCCGGCAGCTTCCAGCGCGCCCTTCGTGCGATTAGCGTGATGTCGGCGGATCCACGGCTGAACTCGGACGTGGTCACCTGCGTCAACCGCCGCAACCTCAGCGAGCTGCCCGAGATCTGGGCCATGCTCGAGTCCATCGGCGTCCGGCAGTGGCGCCTGTTCACGATCATCCCGATCGGGCGTGCGGCCAGCGACCCCGACATGCGCCTCGAACCGGGCGAGCTGCGGCAGATGATGGACTTTATCGCCGAAAAGCGCGCGGCAGGCGGCCGGATGAGGGTCACTTTTAGCTGCGAGGCGTTCGTGGGCCCATACGAGGAGCGGGTGCGCAGCTACCGTTTCTTCTGCCACGCCGGCATCAACATCGCCTCGATCCTGATCGACGGCCGAATCTCCGCCTGCCCCAACATCGACCGCGACGCGTTCGCTCAGGGCAGCATCTATGAAGACAATTTCTGGGACGTCTGGCAGACCCGTTTCCAGCCCTTCCGCGATAGGTCCTGGGCCCGCCGCGGCGGCAGCTGCGCAGAGTGCAAGCACTGGCGCGACTGCCTGGGCGGCGGCCTCCACGGCTGGCACAGCGGCCACCTCCTCGAATGCCATATGGCTAAACTCTCGGCCCCGGTTAAATAATTATGCTCCGCAAACATTATGTTTCCGGAGCATAATTCCAAATAACTTCCGCAAAAACAACTTTTTTCTTGCCTTTGACTACAGTTTCAATGCCTTATGGATAATATCCATTTGCAGGCAATCTTCGAGTTTCGAGATGGTCTCCAGGGTGAGATTCTCGGTTCCTTTGAGGAGGCGACTGATATACTGAGGAGAACAACCGAGTATTTCTGCTAACTCCTTTTGGCTGATTCCCAATTCTTCTATTCGCTTCATCATTTTTAGCGCAATGAAACCGGAATATCTTAGC
This sequence comes from Bacteroidales bacterium, assembly GCA_016286145.1. Taxonomy (GTDB): domain Bacteria; phylum Bacteroidota; class Bacteroidia; order Bacteroidales; family UBA932; genus Cryptobacteroides. The sequence goes on from JAEESD010000056.1 coordinate 5,699, forward strand.
CAGTGACGGTTTTCTCGCCGCCACTGTGCATGTTCTCTCCAGTCGGTTTTCACTCTTCGCTTTTCCAAAATGGAAAGCTCATTATCAGCAACTTTCGTCATTATAGTCTTCGAAGCAGTAATACAAAAGTAATAAGATAATCAAACAAATCAACCTAAAAGTTGATTTAATTCCGCGATGAATTGAAAAAAAACAACATCTCCCTACCGAACGATAGGGAGATGTTGTTGCTTTTATTGCTTCTGACTAAAGGTCTTTGACGCCGCGGGGTGCTAAGGGGTAGTGGGGTAATCAGAGACTTGCCAGTTGCTAAGAATTCCGGTGTCGCCTCTAGTCCATCCTCCACTCACACTCACACCCATAGTCGAAGCTTTGTAGAATTTGCAGGCACTATTATTCTTTGCGCCGCTCATCCACTGATATGTGCAATTTTCCGCAGAAATATCAGTAGCTAGGCAGGTTACGCTGAGCAGACTCGTACAACCGGCGAACATCTGTCGATAGCTTCTAACAGCAAGAGTCGGCGCAGGAAGCATCGGGGCCGATGTTAAATTAGTACACTGTCTGAACAACTCACGGTAACAGTCTTCCGCAAGTGTTGTCGCCGGTAGCACACCACTTGCAGTCGTGAGGCCGGTACAGAGCCTGAACATATTCCAATAACAACGAGGAGACACTGTCGTGGCTGGTAGATCGGGCACAGTAGTGAGGGATGAGCAGTTACGGAACATCTCCCGGTAGCACTCTGCTGATGTAAAAGACGGAAGAATAAGAGGATCGGTCGAGTCAATGTCCACCCAATTCACTTCAGCGGGAGTTGTTACTTTGTCTTCGCAGGTGCCGTTGGAGAAAGCGCTTCTGAAGGCGTTGGCAGCTAACTGAGTAGGGTCGGCAAGAAGGCTTGTGATGTTACCGCCTACATAACATACTTGGTTGGCGGTAAACAGCTGTGTGGCACCGACGCAGTCGCAGTCAGCCCTGGTGCCTTTGAAGTAAACAACATAATCTTTGGACAGAGCAAGCGCATTGCCGTCATAATCGGTCCAGTCGTCTACGCCAAGATCGTAGCATATATACTGAATGCCACCGGTTGTTTTTGTATATTTAAAGGTAACGTTCGTCGTGCCTTCTTCTTTAGCCCGTATGTGGAAAGGATTGCCAAGATCGATCGTAGAACGGGATACCGTGTAGTAATTATTGATAGCCAAATCCTTATCGCCAATGACAAACTCTTTATGGTCATTAGCCCCGTTCCCCCATATTACAGACAACTCCGCATCGGTCAGAGATGTGCTGCCACCAGGGAAAGCAAGCACAAAATCCACGCGGCTTCTGCCGCTACCTAGAGCTGCTGCGTTTATTACATTCTGCCATATCGGTGTCGCTTCGCTGTTGTTAAACACTTTCGCCGTTACAGGAGTCGACACCGCAACCTCCGCGCGTTTGAAACTGACGGTAAAGACCAGGAACGTCGACTGTTGGGTGAGCGTAATCCTGGTGTTCCCGAAGGTGGTGTTGCAGGTAAAATTGCTGTACTTCTCTACGGCGTCGGCGAGGGATGTAGCATACTCGTTGGAGGGATATGACGTGCCGGTCAATTTTCCGCCGCCGGTAGTATGAATTCTGTCGTTGGCGCTTACCAGAGTTACTGTTACGGGAGTGCTGGAAGCAGGCTCAAACTCATTGACACCGACAAGGTCGCCCTCAAAATATGCCGTAGTCTCGCCGGAACCATAGATAAGCGTTAGGACACCGAAAAGCTGGAGGTTCCCGGACTCAGGATCCGTGGAACTGACGTAAAGAGCGTCCGTGGCCTGGAAGACATATTTCGTGTCGTTATCGGCAGTCGTCGCCTTCGAGTCGGCGTAACTCGAAACCTGAACCTTGTAATGTATGGTCTTGAACCCGGTCTCCGAAGATTCATGATCGGGAGCAGGCTCCCTCGCGCAGGAAAGCGCCAGGGTTGCCATCATCAGCAGTATGAAACAAAACCTCTTCATCAGTTTACAAACTTCCTCCATTTATAGGATCGACAAAGCCTACACCGCCTCCGGCAGCGTTGGTTTCTGTACCGTTGCGAACGGCACGGACGTAGTAATATGTTGCTCTGGAGCGATGGGACCCCTGGGTGGAACCGATGTAGAATGTGTCGGACGAAAGGATTTCCTCAAGGCTCGCAGCAGCGCTGGCCGGGTCACCGTCCTGGCCCCCTTCATTCCAGTTGGCGGTATCCATCCACTGCCCGTTCCAGAAGGCTCCGGCCTTCTCCAGACGGAAGAGCTGGGGATAAAGCGGATCCGGCATGTAGTAATTTCCGCTCTGAAGCTTGAAACCGGTGCCTGCTCCACCCTTGAACAGCTTATAGTTGGTTCCGTTGGATTTGTCTGTACCCGTGCTCTTGGAAATATTAGGACGCAACCAATCTCTCTCCGGATCATCACTTGAATCGTCATGAGCCGGATAATAGATATGGTAGACATAAGGAACAGTAATCTTGTTATTATGGTCCGTGTCCGTAATACCGATGCTTATGATGTTATCTTTGCCAAGTGTCTGGTCATTGTCCCTTATCTTATTACCCGAGCCGTCCAATATATATTCTCCCGTTTCAGGATCCGTCTTATATACAATATAATATGAGCAGTTGCTGAGATCGATGTTAGCCTCGATGAAGTCTCCGGAAGCCATGTTCATTCCCGTCACTACATCCGGCTCCCATGAGACAGTAATGTCGGCGGCCGTCTTATATCCATCATCTCCGGTATGTCCGGGATTAGGCACATAATTGATCCTGAGGACATCCATTTTGGCAATGTTTGAAAGTGTATGCTTGCCATCCTCAGTAAGCACGTCAAGCTGGAAAGAGTATGTGCCGGTTGCCAGAGAGTTCAGGCTGTACGCGAAATTCCAGGTGGTGTTCCAATACCTGGCGTCAGAACAAGAGGAAATGTTAACGGAATTTGTCTCATTGTCCGGTTCCTTGATAATAAGTGTCCACCTTCTAATGTCAGAACTCGGAGAATGCGCCGTAAGTAACACGGGATATGAAGGATTCTGCGCTCCGTTATACACACAAGGTAAAAGCCGGACCGATGCGAACACAGGGGAAAGAATCCTGATAGGCGTCTCCATAATCTTACGGGTGCCGGCGTTATTAACGACGATCGCCCTGATACACATATTTCCAAGAAGGGTGAGGTCGCTTGGGACGGTCCAGTTGACCGACTCGTCCTTGATGGCTACGCCAGAGAGTTTTACGCCGTTCAAGTCGATGCTCCGGGTCTCTTCGTTGCCGCTGGTGCCCACATACACAAGATACAGGTTAAGAGAGCGTATTGCAGAGCCCAGGGAAGTGATATTCAACTTGATCTGGCAATTGTCTCCCATATGGAGTTTGTATCCTCCGGGGACCGAGATGCTTCCCGTAATCTCTCCAGTGCAGTTCATATCCTTAACGCAGCGTAAGTCGGATATGATGGTTGCCTCTTTTTCTCTGGAATTGTGCATATGGACGATGCCACTATTATAACCCCAGCCGATTTTATGATTTTCTCCCGGAGTTATCTTGCTCCCGCGTATTCCACGGGAATAATATGTACGGGAGGGGTAATTCTTGCTATCATTCAAGTATCCGGAAGGCTGCAAGGAGGCCATAAGCAGCATTTCCGTCATATTCGGAAGACGATATCCGGCCGGGCAATAAGCATTATGACCGGCAGCAGTTATCAGGTCGTTCAGTTCTTCCTGGGTCTTATTGGCAGGTACAGTAACTTCCGCCGACGGATCCTGCATGATCATTTCCATGTATACCCGGTTTCTCATCGAATACTCGTCCGAATAAGGAAGATCCAGCGAAGTGAATTCCCGGATGCAGCGCGGATCGAGTCGGGAGAAACGCAGAGTGTAGGTCCCGTCGCCATTGGCATTGACCTTGCCATTGCCATCAAAACCCATGGGAGAGACATAATACTCGTCCAGAATTAGATTGAGATCTGCTG
>JAEESD010000057.1 GCA_016286145.1 Bacteroidales bacterium
TTCTCGACGAGCCCAGTATCGTCGCAGTAGATGTTCAGTCCGGCAAGTGCCTCGCGATAGGACATCAGGCAAAACTTATGCACGAGCGCACCAACCCCGGTATTAAGACCGTCCGTCCTCTGAAAGACGGCGTTATCGCAGACTTCAACGCTGCAGAGCTTATGATCAGGGGCTTTATAAAGCAGGTAGGCGGAAAGAGACACCTCTTCGCCCCCAACCTCAAGGTGGTGGTCGGTATCCCATCAGGAAGTACTGAAGTCGAGATCAGGGCCGTCCGTGACTCTACCGAACACGCCGGCGGCCGCGACGTATATCTCGTCTTCGAGCCTATGGCCGCAGCCCTCGGAATCGGTCTGGACGTAGAGGCTCCTAAGGGAAACATGGTGGTGGATATAGGCGGTGGAACAACAGAAATCGCTGTCATCTCCCTGGGCGGTCTTGTTGAGCAGGACAGCATCAGAACAGCCGGTGATGTCTTTACAAACGACATCATGTACTATCTCCGTCAGCAACACAACATCAAGGTCGGCGAGGTAACAGCCGAGCAGATCAAGGTCGCTGTAGGTGCCGTAATTACCGAGCTGGACGACGAACCGGAGCCTATAGTAATCAAAGGACCCAACCTGATGACAGCTCACCCTGTAGAGGCCAGGATCACCTATCAGGAAATAGCCCACTGCCTCGACAAATCCATCGCTAAAATCGAGACTTCGATACTCCACGTCCTCGAGATGACTCCTCCGGAGCTCTACTCAGACATCGTAGAAAACGGTATCTATCTCTCCGGCGGCGGCGCCCTTCTGAGGGGTCTCGCAAAGAGGCTTACAGACAAGGTGAACATCAACTTCATCGTAGCGGAAGATCCGCTCCACGCGGTAGCAAGAGGAACAAACAAAGCGATCAAGAATACTGACCGCTACAAATTCCTTATGCGCTGATGCCGCGCCGGAAGTCCTCGGCAATCGTTCTATCAGCAGCAATCTTCATTCTCCTGGAGGTTGCTGCTATCGCTATGTTACACAGTTCGTCCGTGCTTCAGGACATCTGGCTCAACCGCGTCTCACACCGCGTGTCGGGCTGGCTCTGGGGCAGCGGCAACAGAATAGCCGGGTACTTCCAGCTCAACTCCCGCAACAAACTCCTTCAGGAGGAAAACGCCCGCCTCTCGGAAGAGCTCCGCAAATATCGCGAGCTCGAAAAGAGCGAGGAATACCTCTCTAAAGCCGGGACTCAAGACGACGGCTTCGAATACATCTTCGCACGAATAGTGAAGATGGGAACAAACAGCCAGCGCAACTACATAATCGTTGACAAAGGATTGCTGGACGGCGTAAGCCCGGACTGCGGGATCGTAACCAGCGAGGGGGTCGTGGGCGTAATAGATGCGGCAGACGAACACCTGGCCTACGGGCGGACTCTGATGAACCCGAGCATGCACGTAAGTGTAAGAATCGGTCGCGAGGGGGTAGCAGGCCCACTTTCGTGGAACGGCCGTACATCGACCGGCGCGGTCCTAAGCGGAATCCCGCTCGGCTACAAGGCCGAACCCGGGGATACCCTATGGACCAGCGGTTATTCTTCGATCTTCCCTGCCGAGATACCGGTGGGGGTCGTGACCGGCTCGAGTACCCGGAGCGGTGCGTCGCAGGACGTTCAGGTCCGGTTGCTCCAGGACTTCCGTGCCCTGGACTATGTAACAGTAGTGAGAAACCGCAACCACTCAGCTATCGAGACCCTTGAACAGAAAGCAGAGGAGGTACAGAGATGAAAAAGGGCCGCTACTTCATAATCTTTGCGATCCTGACTCTGGCTCAGGCGCTGATCAGCAATTACTTCCTGTTCTCGCAGTATATCCTGATCAGCCTTCTGCCGCTGCTCATTATAAGCATACCTTCCCGCTATAATACTCCCGCAGCGCTGGGGCTCGCGTTCGCGGCCGGCTTCGTAGTCGACTTCGTCGGCGGCGGAACCCTGGGACTGACGAGCTGCGCGCTGCTGCCGCTCGCGCTGCTGCGCTTCCAGTTCCTCAGGCTGGTCAGCGGTGAAGAAATTTTGACTGACAGGGACGACTCCCCGGTGACTCATCAAACTACTGCCGAACTGGCGCTGACGATGGTTCTTGTGTGTCTTCTTTTCTTTACTATCTATGTCTGGATAGACGCAGCCGGGACCCGTCCTTTCTGGTTCAACGCCCTTCGCGTAGGTCTCTCTACAGTAGTAAGCGCACTTCTCTGCGTCCTGCTTGGTAATTTCATCTTCGGAAGGAACAGATAGAGTATGGACAGTAACCGCAAATATAACAAGATCAGGATAGGTCTTGCTGTCTTCGCGGCCTTGCTGCTCGGGCGGCTGTTCTACATCCAGATTATCAACGACAAGTTCAAGACCGACGCGCTGAACAACTCCATCGTCTACGAGACTATTTACCCTCCGCGCGGAGTCATCTACGACCGCTCCGGAGAGGTTCTGGTAGGCAACCAGGCAACCTACGACATACTCGTAACTCCGCGCGAAATCAGTTCTCTGGATACCCTAGCCCTCGCCCGCATTCTGGGTATCGAGCCGGACTTAGTCAGGGAAAAGCTCGACTATTACCGGACTTATCGTACGCGTATCGGTTTCAAAACCCTTGTGTTTTTGAAACATGTAGACGAAGACGTCTATATGCGCTTCAGCGAAGTCGAGTACCGCTTTCCCGGCTTCCGCGGACAGATCCGTACCGAAAGGATGTACCCCTTCAATGCCGGCGGAAACCTGCTGGGATACGTCTCCGAGGTAGACGCAGACTACATTAGAAAACACCCCGAATACAAGGGCGGCGACAACGTAGGCCGCACCGGCCTCGAAGCAGCACGAGAAACGGACCTGCGAGGCGAGAAGGGCTACCATATCTACCTTCGCGACTCGCGAAACCGCGTCCTGACCTCCTACAACGACGGCGAAGACGATAAGCTCGCTGTCCCCGGCCGCGACATCCACACCACCATCGATGCCCATCTCCAGCAGTACGGCCAGCAGCTGATGAAGGGCCGCAAAGGCTCGCTAATCGCGATCGAGCCCTCTTCCGGCGAGATCCTTGCGCTCGTCTCAAGCCCCGGCATCGACGTCGACGTCCTGGCCAATATGGGCAGCAACTACGACAAGCTGATGAGCGACCCCGGCAAGCCGCTGTTTAACCGAACGGTCCAGGCGAGCTACCCGCCCGGCTCAGTATTCAAGCTGGTCTGCGGCCTTATCGGCATGCAGGAGGGAGTACTCTCGCCTTCGATGCGCTACGGCTGCTCGCGCGGCTATGTCTATGCGCCCGGAAAGAAGCTCGGCTGCCACGAACACCGCTCTCCACTCTCGTTCTCCGAGGCCGTCCGGATGTCGTGTAACGCATACTTCTGCAACGTCTTCAAGAACGTGCTTGAGAACAAGCAGTATTCCTCGACCGCCGAGGCCTTCGACAAATGGGCCTCGTACGTTCGCGCCTTCGGCTTTGGCTCCAAGCTCGGGACAGACTATCCCGGCGAGCTGGGAGGAACTATCCCAAGCTCGTCGTACTACGATAAGATTTACGGCAAGGGCCATTGGCGCTTCTCGTCCGTTGTCTCGCTCTCCATCGGCCAGGGCGAAATCGGAGCCACCCCTCTCCAGATCGCAAACCTCGCCGCGATTCTCGCGAACCGGGGGTGGTACATTACCCCCCACCTGCTCTCCGATACGGAGGCCGAACGCCATGAGACCGGAATCGAGCGGAAGTACTTCGAACCGGCGATAGAGGGCATGTATGAGGCGGTAAATATGACCGTCGCAGACGGGGCCACGGCCACCCTCGCTCGTGTTCGCGGGCTCGATATCTGCGGAAAGACCGGTACGGCGCAGAACCCCCATGGCGACGACCACTCCGTCTTCGTCTGCTTCGCGCCCCGCGAAAACCCGCAGATCGCCGTGGCCGCGTATATCGAAAACGGAGGTTGGGGCGGATCGACTGCCGCTCCGATCGCATCGCTGCTGATCGAACAGTATTTGAACGGTGAGGTCGCGCCCGAACGGGAGTGGCTCCGCGAATGGATAAAGGTTAAAGAGTAATGGACGGTAGAGTACAGAGAAGTCTGGTACAGACTATCGACTGGCGTCTTGTAGGATGCTGGATAGCGCTGCTGGTGATAGGCTGGCTGAGCGTGTACTCGTCGTCCCATTCGGCCGAGGCGTCCGGGGCGTTCGAGCTCGCGGGGCGCAGCGGGAAGCAGCTGCTGTGGATGGGAATTTCGCTGGTGGTTGGGGTTGTGATACTGTTTTTCGTGAAGCCGTTCGTGTGGGAGGAGTTCGCGCTGCCCGGGTGGCTGTTCGTGGTCTTATTGCTGGGGCTGGTCCTGATTTTCGGCAGCGAGGTCAACGGCTCGAAGTCGTGGTTCCACCTGGGGCCGGTGAGCTTCCAGCCGTGTGAGCTCTCGAAAATCACGACCTCGCTGGTGCTGGCCCATTTCCTTCGGGCACCCGGATTCAGGCTGAGCCGGCTGCGCGACCTGGCTACTGTCCTGGCGGTGGTCGGAATCCCGGCCGCGATTATCCTCGCCGGCGGGGAAACGGGAACGCTGCTGGTTTACGTAGGATATGTGTTTATGCTCTATCGCGAGGGGCTTTCGGGATGGTGGCTGGTGTTTATGTTCGCCTTCATCCTGCTGTTCATTACGGCGATCAGATTCCCGCTTTGGGTTTCGTTTACGATACTTGCGGTAGCGTTGATCGCGTATTTTTTAGTGGTCAGGAGGCGCGTTCGCGGAATCGTTGCAAGGCGCGATCTATTCTGGACCATGATCCTGGCGGGGGTGGTCGGATCGCTGATGATACTCTCGACCTCGCTGGTTTTCAAACACGTTCTGAAGCCCCACCAGCGGACTCGTATCGAGGTATTGCTGGGAATGAAGGAAGACCCGATGGGCGCCGGATACAATGTAAACCAGTCGATGATAGCTATCGGCTCGGGAGGTCTTTTCGGCAAGGGCTATCTTCAGGGGACGCAGACGGCATATGGTTTTGTGCCGGAACAGAGTACAGACTTTATCTTCTGTACTATCGGCGAGGAATTCGGCTTCGTAGGCTGCGCAATAGTGATTTTGCTGTTTGTGTTTTTGATAGCGAGGATTCTGGCAGATGCGGAAGGCTGTCGCGAGCCTTTCACGAGAATCTATGGATACTGTCTGGCGGGGTGCTTCTTTATGCATCTGCTGATCAATGTCGGAATGACTATCGGCCTGATGCCGGTTATCGGTATCCCTCTGCCGTTTATTTCTTACGGCGGATCTTCGATGTTATCCTTCACGGTGATGCTCTTTATCTTCCTCGCCCTGGTCAAGCAGGAAAGAAGGTATTTCTGATATTTTTAGTATTTTTGCAGTCGCGTCCGGCGGGTTGAGCCTTACGGCCCCTCCCCCGACGCATCGCCTTGGTGGTGGAATGGTAGACACGAGGGACTTAGACATAATTTGAGTGCACTTTCCGAAAGGAGAGATGTAGAATGTCGTAAATTCAAGGAAGCCTTAACGGATAATGCCGATGGTAATCTTGAGCCAAGCCTCTGATAAGAGGAAGGTGCAGAGACTAGACACGACACACCTAAAGAGAAATATCTCGATGGTGAAGGAATAGTCCAGACCACAAACGAACGGTGGCGAAAACCATAGTGGTAAGAAAATCCCTTGAGCAGAAATGTTCGTGCGGGTTCGAGTCCCGCCCGAGGCACAACAAGAGCAGCGAGTACCGCTGCTCTTTTTGCGCCTAACTATTTGATTTAAAACTCATTTCAGAAGTTTTCTGTTACTTGCTTCTCCTTCCAGTACGGACATCTGCTGAATTGCGATAGCATTAAGTCTGCGGAGCCTTTCTGCTTGAGGAAGCCCTTCGTTGATGAAAATGGCATTCAGGCTTTCCATGTTGGAAAGGCAGATGAGTTGGTTGATGGTAGCGTAGTCGCGGATATTACCTTTGAGTTCCGGGTTGGCATCTCGCCATTCTTTCGCAGTCATGCCGAATAAGGCTACATTGAGAACGTCAGCTTCGTTGGCGTAGATAAAAGAAATCTGTTTCTCTGAAACCTCAGCTGGAATCAAGTTCTGTTTGATGGCATCAGTATGGATACGGTAGTTCACTTTGGAGAGTTCGCGTTTGGCTGTCCACCCAATGAGTTTCTGCTCCTCTTCCTTGAGGCGCTGGAATTCACGGATAAGATAAACCTTAAATTCCGGGCTGATCCACATAGCAAACTCAAAAGCGATGTCCTTGTGAGCATAAGTGCCGCCATAACGCCCGGCTTTGGAAACTATGCCAATAGCATGGGTCTTCTCCGTCCATTCTTTAGCGCTGAGGCGGAAATTGTTGAGTCCCGCTTTACTTTTAATTATGTCGAATTCGGCAGAATTAAACTCGGGATTGAAAACCTTCTCCCAAGTACCCAGGAACTCGACGGTGTTCCTGTTACGAAGCCAGTTGTGAAAGAAAAACTCCCCATCTTTGGAGCGCGTCATATCCGTGAGGCTGATATAGTCCTCACTTCCGACCTTAACTACAGTTACGGCGACGCCGTTTACATCTATCTTTGCCATAGCGCCAAACTATCTAATACTATTTCTTTTTAGCATTCTTTCTATGCTTGTAACCATCAACGAAATCGCTTGTCTTCATATTGTGATCAAGTTTCTCCCCAGCCGAATCGTTCAGGTATTGGGGACGGGAGGGTACAGATGAACCGTAGCCGCTGACGTAAGTAAAGGCCGATTTGACCAAATCTATACCCAAGGCATTCTCCAGACGGGCGATGGTTTCAAGCGTCATATTGGAACTGCCTTTAAGCAAGTTGGAAACATACTGCTGCGTACAGCCCATACGCTTTGCCAATTCAACTTGTGTGATAGACTGGTCGTCCATTGCGCGCAGTACCTGAAGTGTAATGTAGCGAGCGTACTTGAGCCAATATTCGTTGTCTCTGCGCCACTGCGCATCTTCGCGCCAGCGCGATGGTGTTGGAGACTGATGTGCCTCCAGGATTTCAATTGCCCTGCTCATAATCTAATCTTCACAGCCCACAGCCGCTTGTCGTCAAGTATCTTATCAAACGTCATAACTCTCTTTTTGCAAAGATAACAACAATATTTGTATTGTACAACACAAGTATTGTATTTGGCCCAGGTTTCTGTTATTTTAAATGCATCATTTTTTCGGTCACTTTTGGTCACCTTTTCCGATTGGTAATAAACATCTATTGAGTAATGTCGCTGAGATTATGTATCTTTGAATCCACAAGCCGTTGTTCCTATGATATCAGTTCGTCGTTTTCTTTTAGTCTTTCTCGGAATAGGCCTTATATCTGGGTGTATTCCTGATAATCCCAATGGGCCGTTTGAAATATATTTTCATCACGACTCTGATGTTGTCGTTCCTGCAGAAGGCGGAACGTATACTTTTACGGTGGAAGCAATAAAAACAAAAGCGTTTGACTGGGGTGAGATACTTGGGTACATTGAGTATAAAGTTCACATTGATAACACCGTTATTTATGAAAGTACAAGAACAATTAGTAGGATGGGATACCTAAATGAAGGTGATACATGGGAAGTTCGGTTCGATATTCCCAAGAACAATACTACTAACTCAAGAGAGATATCTGTTAAAGCCAATGAGATTTCATCTGAAGACTTCTGGGACAAGTCTTATGTCATTGGAGATGACGCCCATTGGAACATTGTATGGCAGGGCACACAATTAGCTCCATAAAGATCGAAACAGATTCGGTCACTTTTGGTCACCTTTTCCGGTGATTATTTGAATACACCGAATAATCTATCAACTAATTGAAAGATAGGATATTCGATAGCTACCAAGAATGCACGATAGCCACCGATACAGCTATATCCGCCCGAGGCACAACAAGACTTTGTAAGTTATTTATTTTCAAATACTTACAAAGCCCCGATTTTTATCCACCAAAATTGACCACAATTACAGGTCTTTATCTCCCATCATATGAATTCGGGAGAACTCGCTCTTGAATGGAGCTACATCTTCTTCTGACAAGATGCCAAGATTAAACCTATACTTGATTTCACCAACATAGAATGAATACATCTCGTCGCGTTCCATCGAAGCGACTATTATCGGAATAGCTTTGTGCGCTTCCAAAGAGAAGTCCTGAGACCATCTACCATGTCGCAAACAATCTGATACTATTCTTTGTGCAGCAAACTCTTGTCCAGATTCAAACAAGTCCCTGGCTTTGAGAATATACCCCTCCCAATCCGTTTCTGCAAAGTATGAGAGATTGGTGGTTACATATTTAATAATATCTTCAGCGTTGTGTGACCGGGTAAGAATGCGCAAATCCGGCCCCACAAGTACGAACTCTGGATATGAAGTAACGCCAAGTCTTTTTTCAAGTCTTTTCTTGCCCCTCATCTTTGATACAATGAAAAGCGTCCTGCCGTAATCGGGATTGTAATTCTGGAAAAACGGTTGGATCTCTTTGTTAGTGTACCAAATACGATCAGTCTCCCAAGAGACTGCAGCCTCGTCTTCAAACGCTAAAATCGTGAACAATCCGTCATCGTTTGACAGCTTGGAAAGCTTCTTCTGTCCGCAAACAGGATACCTTATGTCTGGTACGGTCTCTTGATATGGAATCTGAGCAACACCTGTTATTGTGAAGAAGAGCAAAAAGTATAATATGGATGATAACCTTCTCATATGAATCCGTATTGATCAAACATACAAAGATACCACTTTTTTGTCGACCACATTTTGACCACAATTCAACATGGACCCTTCATATTGTTTTTCCGGAATTGAGTATATTTACATCCACATGAAGGTTTATATGAAAACATTGCGTCTTTTTCTCATATTCTTTTTTAGCTTGAGTCTAATCACAAGTTGTCATAATCAACCCAATGGCCCATTTGATATTTCTTTTCATCATGAGACAGAAGTTGTCGTCCCGGCAGAAGGAGGGACGTATACTTTTACGGTGGAAGCAGTAAAGACAAAATCATCGTGGTTTGATATACTTGGATACATAGAATTCAAAGTACATATCGATGATGCGATTGTCTCATCAGACACTCGTAAAATATGTAAAATCGAGGATTGGATAAACGACGGAGATACTTTTGAAGTGTGGTTCGAGATTCCGGAGAATAATAGTACTTCCTCTCGAGAAATAATTGTAAAAGCTAATGTGATTTCACATGAAGATTTCTGGAGCAAGTCTTATGTCATTGGAGATGATGCCCTTTGGGACATTGTATGGCAGGGCAAACAATTAGCGCCTTAAAGAGCCTAACAATTGGTCTCTTTTCGTTGACCACATTTTGACCACGATTCCAATAATTGGCCACAATTTGACCACATTATTTGTGGATTATTGTGAATACACTTACTTAACAGCTAACCCATTAAGGACTATAACCTTAAATAGCCAACAATGAATACACAATAACCCCCAATAGCCACCAACACCTTAGCTCCCGCCCGAGGCACAAAGGATGCAATTGCGCAAGCCGAGCTCCTGCCCCGAGCTCGGCTTGTGCGATCTGTCAGGAACGCCTGACACGATATTTTCTGATAGCGGTGTGATTAATTGTTGCTGTAAGAATATGGCAAATCTTCGGGTTTGGTGCCTCGAGAAAGGTTGGGAGAGTCGCTCAGGGTG
>JAEESD010000058.1 GCA_016286145.1 Bacteroidales bacterium
CGATGCCTGGATTGCACCCTATATGCGCGCCCAGGCCGGCCTGAACGAGAAACCCTTCCTGGAGTACGACCTCAAGCACGGCCTGCGCTACGGCGAGAACCCCCATCAGAGCGCGAAGTTCTATGCCGCTCTCGAGCCCGCTCCCTTCTCGCTCGCTTTCGCCGAGCAGATCCAGGGCAAGGAGCTCTCCTACAACAATATCCAGGACGCAAACGCTGCTCTGAATGTGCTTCGCGACTTCGAGGAGCCCTTCTGCGTAGCTCTTAAGCACATGAATCCCTGCGGCGCTGCAGTAGGAAAGACTATCGAAGAAGCCTGGCAGGCCGCCTATGAGGCCGATAAGGTCAGCATCTACGGCGGAATCGTTGGGGTCAACCGTACCCTTACGGCCGAAGTCGCGGCCGGAATGAAGCCGATTTTCCTCGAGATCGTAATCGCTCCCGACTACACCCCCGAGGCCCTTGAGATACTCTCAACCAAGAAGAATCTCCGCGTGATGAAGGTCGATATGACCCGTTCGAGCGCCCCCGTTCCTCAGTATATCAGCGTCAACGGCGGTCTGCTTGCCCAGCAGCTGGATACTCAGGTCGAAATTGTAACATCCGAGATGTGTGTTACAAAAGTGAAACCGACGGACGCTCAGCTCGCAGACGCGAACTTCGGCTGGAAGATAGTAAAGCACGTCAAGTCCAACGCGATCGCCGTCGTGCGCGACAACCACACCATCGGCATCGGCGCCGGCCAGACAAACCGCGTCGGCTCAGCCGAAATCGCCCTTAACGAGGCCAGGAACGCCGGCTTTACCGATGGCCTGGTTCTCGCCTCGGACGGCTTCCTGCCCTTCGACGATACGGTAGCCCTCGCTGCTCAGTACGGAGTTACCGTGATAGTCCAGCCCGGCGGCAGCATCCGCGACGAAGACGCTATCAAGAAAGCAGATGAGCTCGGAATTACGATGCTCTTTACCGGAGTCCGTCATTTCAAGCATTAGAATATGAAAACCGTATTAGTCATCGGAGGCGGCGGCCGCGAACACGCTATAGTAGACGCTCTTAGCCGCAGTCCTCAGGTTGGAAAGATTTACTGCGCCCCCGGCAACGCCGGAATCGGTCTTCAGGCGGAGAACGTTCCGCTCAAAGACACCGACGTCGAGGGCCTCAAGGCTTTCGCTCTCGAGCATGCCGTAGACCTTACCGTAGTCGGCCCCGAGGCCGCGCTTGCGGTCGGGATAGTCGACGCTTTCCGCGCCGCCGGCCTTAAGATCTTCGGCCACACCCGGGCGGCCACCGCAATCGAGAGCTCGAAGGAATTCGCGAAGCGGCTGATGGCTAAATACAATATCCCTACTGCGGCCTACCGCAGTTTCTCAGACTACGACGAGGCGCTCGCATACGTCAGCGCCCGCCCGTTCCCGGCAGTTCTCAAATACGACGGGCTGGCAGCGGGGAAGGGGGTGGTCATCGCGTCCGATCTCGAAGAGGCACGTAAGGCCCTCGCAGATATGCTCCTTGACCACGCTTTCGGCCAGGGCAAGGTAGTCGTCGAGGACTTCCTCACCGGCCCAGAGTTCTCCTTCCTCTGCTTTGTAGACGGCGACCGCGTCTATCCTATGCCCCTTTCCCAGGACCACAAACGCGCCTACGACGGCGACGAAGGCCCCAACACTGGCGGAATGGGCGCATACACCGGCCTGCCTTTCATTACGGCCGAGGACCGCGAGTTCGCCTATATGGAGATAATGTGCAAGGCAGCCTCCGCGATGGTTTCCGAGGGCTTGCCGCTATCGGGCGTTCTGTACGGAGGCCTTATGAAGACCCCTCAGGGCATCAAGGTTATAGAGTTCAACGCCCGTTTCGGAGATCCCGAAACTGAGGTAGTCCTGCCTCTTCTGAAGAGCGATATCTACGATATCTTCGAGGGAGTAGCTAGCGGTAGGGAAGTCTCCGACCCTGAGTGGTCAGATGGTGTTACTCTCGGTGTCGTTATGGCCTCGAAGGGCTATCCGGGATCGTATCAGAAAGGATTTGAGATTGAAGGACTGGATCTTGTCGATGCTCAGGTCTATCATATGGGGACCGTCATTCGCGACGGAAAGGTCCTGACAAACGGCGGACGCGTGTTGATGATAGTATGTGGAGGGAAGGATCTGGCCGCTGCCCGCGCCTGCGTTTATGAGCAGCTTGCAAAGATTCGCTGCGAAAATCTTTTCTTTAGAAAAGACATAGCACATCGGGCTTTTTTTTAGTACCTTTGCAGCCCCGAATAAAATTCAGTTAGATAATGTTTAAAAAATTTGTTGGATTTAATCTGGTTGAGGAGATGCACAAGCTGCGTCACAACAAAATCTTCAACCCGCTTAAACTTAAAAAGAAAACTTTCGGCATACTGTTCGTTCTTGCCGTATTCCTTACTTTGTGGTTCCTCCCTACCGAATCTTTCGGAATGGACGGACTTACACTTGTTCAGCAAAGAATCATCGCGATATTCGCATATGCGACCCTTATGTGGGTATTGGAACTCGTTCCCGCCTGGGCGACTTCGGTCTCGATTATGGTCTTCCTGCTTCTCTTCACCTCCAATTCCGGAGTGAAGTGGCTCTGCAACCCGGATGTCGCCGGACAGCTGCTCAGCTACAAACAGGTAATGGCCAGCTTCGCAGACCCGGTCGTGATGCTCTTCATAGGCGGCTTCGTTCTCGCTATCGCAACTACCAAGACCGGACTCGACGTACATCTCGCCCGTGTCCTGCTTTCTCCCTTCGGAAAGAAGAGCGAGAACATCCTTCTCGGCTTTATGCTTGTTACGGCTTTGTTCTCGATGTTCATCAGCAACACCGCGACTACCGCTATGATGCTTACCTTCCTTACTCCGGTCTTCAAGCAGCTCCCGGAAGCGGGAAAGGGCCGCATTGCGATGGCTCTCAGTATCCCTATCGCGGCTAACCTGGGCGGAATGGGAACACCTATCGGAACCCCTCCTAACACTATCGCCCTTAAGTACCTTAACGACCCCGAGGGTCTGAACCTCGCTATCGGCTTCGGTCAGTGGATGCTGTTTATGGTCCCGCTCGTCATCATTATGATCATCCTTGCCTGGATGATTCTGAAGAAGGTTTTCCCTTTCACTCAGAAAACCATCGAACTCAAGATCGACGGCGAGATGAAGAAGGGCGCTCAGACTACTATCGTCATCGTCACGATGATCATCACTATCCTCCTCTGGATGACCGACACCCTTACCGGTGTCAATACATACACGGTCGCTCTTATCCCGTTTGCGGTATTCGCTATGACCGGTATCATTACGAAGTATGACCTCGAAGAGATCAACTGGTCTGTTATCTGGATGGTCGCAGGCGGTTTTGCTCTCGGATATGCAATGAACGGATCCGGACTTGCCGCCCTCGTCATCAGGGCCATCCCGTTCGGTCAGTTCTCGCCGGTTCTCATCGTTCTGCTCTCCGGTCTTATCTGCTACGTGCTTTCGAACCTCATCTCCCACTCCGCTACCGCGGCCCTTCTTATGCCTATTCTGGTGGTGGTCTGTACGGCCATGGGCGACAAACTCGCAGCGATCGGAGGCCCGACTACCGTCCTTATCGGAGTGGCTATCGCTTCCAGCAGCGCTATGATCCTCCCGATCTCTACTCCTCCGAATGCTCTTGCATACGCAACTAACCTAGTCCAGCAGAAGGACATGGCCCGTATGGGAATCATCGTGGGCGTACTGAGTATCGTACTCGGCTATGTAGTCCTTATCGCTGCCAGGGCTCTCCACATTGTCTAACCTCATAAGAACACTATAATGAAAAAGATACTATTATTTGCAGCCATCGCGCTTTCGCTGGCCGTCTCCTGCAGGCAGGAACAGAACCCGGTGGAGCGTATGGTAGAGGATTATGCCCTCGTGACTATTCCGGCCCCGGATCTTACCGGTATTACCGACAATGGTAAGGAAGTCCTCAGACTCTATCGCCAGGCAGCCGACGAGGTTGATAAGATTTATTGGAAGCAGGTCGTTGCAGAAGGTGCAGATTTCACCTCTAAACTGGAGAATCCCGAGAAGCTCTATGCTGAGATCAACTACGGCCCTTGGGACCGCATTACTGGCAAGCCTTTCATTGCAGGTTATGACTACAAGCCTCTCGGAGCCCGTTTCTATCCTGAAGATCTTTCTGATGATGAGTTCGAAGAGTTCGACGATCCAGACAAGCTCAGCCCTTATACTCTGGTTGTTCGCGACGGCAATCAGCTGAAGACCGTCTGGTACCACGATGCATATGCTTCAGAGATTGCTACGATCGAAGGCTATCTGAACCGCGCTGCAGATGTTACCATCAAGCCCAGCGTACGCCGTTATCTTCTCGAACTGGTCGAGGCTCTCAAAACAGACAACTACTACGAGAGCGCAAAGGCCTGGCTGGAGATGAACGACAGTAAGATGGATCTGGTTCTGGGACCTATCGAGGCTCTCGACGATGCCCTTTACGGAACAAAGGCCTCATACGGCGCCTACGTTCTCCTTAAGAACCTCAAGCGCACGGAAGAGCTCAACTCTATCTCCGAAAGGATGCCCGAGCTTCAGAAGATGCTCCCCGGCGATCCCGCCAACCGCAACTTCGTCCCCGGTGCAGAGTCTGATATCTTCTCCTGCAATGTCCTTTATTGCAGCGGCTACACCAATGCCGGCTACAAGGTAATCGGTATCAATTTCCCTTACGACGCCAAGGTCCAGCAGGAACTTGGAAGCCGCACTATCATCTTCGACAATATCATCCGCGAGAAATTTAACCGTACCGTCTTCCCGGTCGGCAAGTTCCTCCTCGAGGATGCCGAGCAGCCCCACGTGGATGCCAGCGCCTTCTACTGGCTTATCGTCTTCCGCGAGATCGCGAAAGGTCTGGGCGTGAAGGAGACCATCAACGGAAGGGGAACGGTTGCTGAAGCTCTCGGGAACGAGGCTCTCGCAATTGAGAAGGCAAAGTCCAACGTTCTTGGAACCTGGCTCTGCGCCCTTGAAGCCGAGGCTTATCATATCAGCGCTATCTTCCAGAAAGAGGATGTTCTGGCGACCTTCGTTGCCAACACTATCCGTTCCGCTAGATTTGGCGCCGCAGATCCTACCGGTGTTGCAAACATCCTGGTCTACAACTATCTGCTCCAGAACAAGGCTATCATCTTCAATTCTTCAGCCGGCAGGTACAGCATAGACTACGACAAGACTTGGAGTGCGCTCGAAACTCTTGGCGCAGAGATCCTCAGGATCCAGGCTACAGGAGATATCGATGCCGCCAGGGCTTGTATCGAGAAATACGGAATCGACGGCCTTGAGAGCCAGTCAGACCGCCGTGTTCTCGCCCGCGCGAATATCCCCGTAGATATTCGCTTCTGCTACGAGTAGTTTACTGCTTGGATATCCAGACAAGAGCGTCCTCAAGGGGCGCTTTTGTCGTTACATCCGGCTCGATACCGTCGTCGCAGAAGACTTCGCCGGTACGGGCTACGTCGCAGGAGGTGGTGATTACGAGGGTGTAGCCGTCCAGCAGGGGGAAAGACATATTGCCGCTGGCATATCCGGCTGTAGCGATGCCGAAGGCGCGGACATTGGGGAGGCCCCTGAAGCAGAGAAGGGTTGCTTCTCCGGAACTGCCTGTCCAATCGTTGGTAAGGATGGCGATGGGCGTTGAGGCGGGGAATTTCTCTATCTTGTCTGCCTCAATCCCTACGCTGCTTAAAACGAAGTCAAGAGAGATGGGGAAAGTCCTCTTTCTGCCCTGGAACTTCAGAAGTATTCCGTCTGGAAGGAGGGGAGATACCGCCGCAATCATCGGATACATATTGCCGCCACGGTTGTCGCGAAGATCCAGCACTACGCCTTTAAGGTCAGGATTGGTCTGAAGGAAGTCCAGAACGGTGTGGGTGTAGAGAGAATCAGAGACTTTAACTCCGGAATGGGCCGGAAGCACTATATGGGCGATATTCCCTTCGAGCAGTTTTGCCGAAGGAGCTTCTTCCTGATATGAGACGGTATCCTTGACGGGCTCCATCAGGAAAGAGTGTTTGCCGCCGGCAACTTTTGCCGCCTTGGAGACTGCTTCGTGGGCCTCGTCAAGGGTTGTGAGGGTCTTGGCTTGCTCAAGGATTTCCTGCCTTGTCTGCTTCCACTCCGGCGAGTCGGCATATAGGGCCGCCCTATCTATTATTCTTACGCAGTGACGTACATAGCCTTCCGGTTTGCTCTGATCGTCAAAGAGTCCGCAAGAGGAAAGCAAAGAAAGGGCGATAATAAAGAGAACTGTTCTTTTCATAATACACATTTAACTACGTATCAAAAGTACAAAGAAATCTTTGTTATTTCCGTTCGATAGGAAGAAATTAGTCGTATATTTGAGAATATGAAGCGAACGTTACTCCTTGCGCTGGCTGCTATTCTCGCCTTTTCCTGCGAGGAGAAACAGCCGCTGCCTGACCCTCAGCCGACCCCTCAGCCCGGGCCGGACAAGCCGCAGGCAGGAGTGTATGTTCTGCCGCTGATCGAAACGACCGATACACACGGATATATAGTCAGTAACGACGCCGGGACTGTCCATTACCGCCTGGCGTATATCGCAGACAAGGTTAATGATATCCGGGGCCATGGCGCCGAGTGCGATCGCGACCGGCTCTTGCTGCTGGACGGCGGCGATATCTATCAGGGCGCGAGCGTATCGAACCTCCAGAGCGGCCTGCCGCTGTTCGTAGCCTACGACAGGATGGGCTATGATGCGGTTGCGGTAGGGAATCACGAATTCGACTGGGGGATAACGAACGTCATCGACTCGGATGCGACTCTGCCCGACTATGAGTGGGAGGGAACTGCCTGCGTCAGCGAGGTGCCCGTCTTATGTTCGAACCTTTATCAGAATGGCAGCCGCGCTTCGTTTACAAAAGATTACGCTATTATCCGGAAGACAGCTTTGAATCCCGCAGGAGAGAAAGTTGAGGTTAGGATAGGGGTAATCGGTTTCGCTCCCAATTACGCGAGCAGCATTATGACAACGAAGTTCACGGGCGCTGGCTTCTCAATCCGGGAGGACTACTCGATTCCGCGCAATCTGGCCGCCGAGCTCGAGTCCTCCGGCCAGTGTGACGCGACTATTCTGCTGACCCACGATTCGGCGGACGACGCGGCTAAGAACCTGGGCTCGAACAGCGTAGTGGACCTGGTGCTGGGCGGCCACTCACACCGCACTATGAGCGGCAGTACATCGTGGGGCCTTCCATATCTGCAGGGCGGCCGCTATGCCGAGCATTATGGCTATGCCGAGCTGCGCTTCTCGGTAGATACGACCGGGGCTGTTTCGTTCCTTTCAGTAGGCAATATGTGGACGGAGTCTGTCAGTTCGGGACGCGATGTGTGTTCTCGCGCGGGGCAGAATGCCTCCGACCTGGACGAGGATATCCTGGCGGTATCGAAGAGGGCCGTAGAGAAAAGCGCGGAGCAGCTGGAGGATGTAATCGGATATATCGATGTAGGAGCTACCAATTACTATCTGAGAGGCAGCGGAGACAGGGTTACGGCTATGGGCAACTGGATGTGTGATATTATGAGGCGCATAGGCGAGGCGGATGTCTCTTTCGTCAACGGGGGAGGAATTCGTACTTCGTTCCCGCTTTACGGCTCCAGCAGGGATATTACGGTGGCCAATGTCTATGAAATGTTCCCCTTCTCGAATGCCATCTATGTCTATAAGCTTACCTACGCGGAACTACTTCGCGTATTCGAATACTCTTTGACCAGCGGAGGAAAGAGCCTCTTTACCGGTATGACAGGTCTTGACTGTCACTATTTTTCGAACCGCGAGATACACTCTCTGCGTCTCTGGGACGGGACGGTTATCTACAGCGGAGGGAAATGGACGGGAGACTGGGCTTCGCGCAGCGTCATTCTTGCGGTAAGCGAGTTCCTGGCAACTTCCGAGCGTACGGACTATTCTACAGGTACGCCCAACCCGCTCGTAGGCTGGAACAGTACGTCAAGGCTGCTCTACAACAATCTGATTGACAACGAGAATGCCGTTCTCGTCCTGCGCGAAGAGGCGGCCGCTTCCGGAGGGCGTCTCAAGGTGGATGATACCGCCCATTTTATTCTGATGGATTAAACAGTTTCACGATATGAGAAAATCGGCTTTATTGGCGCTTGCCCTTTTGATCCTGGCTGCTTGTTCCGGGCCCAGGAAACAGGATTATATAGTTCAGGTTTCGCTCGGAGGGTGGAATCATCCCGAGTACACTGCTGATCAGATAATCAGCAGGCTGGATACGGTTACGAGTATTATCCCGGTAGGAAAAGTCATCATAGGCTGGAGCACAGATACCGGAATCTATCGCGAAGTAGGGAAGTATCTGCATTCGAAGGGCATAGAGATGCTACTGTGGCTGCCTGTATTTGCCGAGACCGAGGAAGTCTGGTATAGCAGCCCCGCATTCGATCTCTTTGGTATTATCCCGGCAAACTACGACCTGACCGAGGGAGAGGGCTTCCGTTTCAACTGCCCGTCGGATCCCAGGAACGCTGCCGCAGTGGTTGCCATTTACGACGAATACTTCTCTGACTGCGGTTTCGACGGAGTATTTCTCGACAGGATACGTACCCAGTCATTTGTCGGCGGCATCGGCGGCGCTCTGAGCTGCGGCTGCCCGCTGTGTGAGCGCGCGTTCGCCGCGCAGGGTGTCTCCCTTTCGGACGTGCGCGCCGCCCTGGCCGCCGACGGAGATTCTTTCTTTTCCGTAACATCGTATAGCCCCGCCGAAGGTTTCAAATTTGAAAGCGAAACTGCGGCAGAATACTTCAGGGCAAAGGGTCGGGTGGTTAGTGCAGGCGTTGCCGCTATCGCCGACAGCCTTCGCTCGCGCGGCCTTTCGATAGGAATGGATCTGTACGCCCCGTTTATGTCTGTATTCGTGGGTCCGGATTACTCGATTCTTTCACAGCACGCAGATTTCATCAAGCCTATGCTTTATAGGAAGACTACTGCCCCCGCCGGAATGGGCTTCGAGTATCAGCTGATGTTGGATGCTATCCCAGAAGCTAAGGGTTATCCCGCTTTCGAAATGTCCCTGGAGTTCTTGAACTCGCAGTTGGAAGCTATGGAGGGCTATCCTTGCCAGAAGTATCCTGGAATTGAGATTAACTATCGCGAGAACGTGGCTCATACCTCTCCTGAGTATGTTCGTGAGTCGCTGGATGCTGTAGGAAAGCACGGTTTCGAAGGAGCTGTTCTCTCCTGGAATATAATGGAAGCTCCGAACGCCCATCTCGAGGCTTTGAAATAGTCAATCGATAATGCGTATGTCCCTGGAATTTGAAGCTCTCAAAGCTGCTTTCAAAGAGCAGTTCGGTACCCGTTTAGATTTTCTTAGAGACACTGAGGTTTATTCTTCGCCTCTCTTCAAGTTCCTGCGCTCTCTTCCGAAAGGAGCGGATCTCCACGCCCACGCAGACGCTATCCTTCCTATCTCCGAGCAGGTTAACTTCCTGAAGGACCACCCCG
>JAEESD010000059.1 GCA_016286145.1 Bacteroidales bacterium
CCATCGGCAACACGGCCAAGACCAGCACCTACGCCCGCTATAGCGGCGGAGTGCCCCAGACTGCCGACGTCGCTACCTACCTCCGTTCGCAGGGCTACTGATCCTCCGAACAGGAGCGCTGGATGCAGGGCAACGTCATCCTCGGCTGGGACGGAGCCCTCGACGAGAACTTGTTTGGCGCCCAGCTCTCAGCCCACATCTCCGATTTCAACGGCACAGGCTCTCAGTTCTATAACTGGAAGTACCGCTATATCAATTATGCCGGCCGCCTGGCTTGGACCTACGACGAGCGGATCGAAGCCGCGCTGGGCTTCTCGCTCTTCGGCAGCGACGCCTATGCCCCCGGCCACCGCTACGTCTTCTATCCCACCCTATCGCTGGGCTGGAAGCTCACGGACGACGTGAAGCTTCGCGCATCCGCCGGCCTTACCGGCGCGACCGAGGCCTACGTAGGGATCGAGGGCCTGGAGACTGACGGCCGCTACCTCTACAAGCAGTATTACACCTGGACCGGCAGCTTCGTCACCGGTATGGGTCCGAACTTCGGCGGCGGAGTCAGCGGCATCAGGCCCCTCTACAGCGGCAGCGAAGATCTGACTGCCGAAAAGAGCCTCAAGGCCAATGTCGGAACGGACGCCCGGTTCTTCGACGGCAAGCTCAGCCTTACAGCCGATTACTTCCTCGACCTTCGTACCGGCATCCTTACCCTCGACAGGACCCTGATGGATTACTACGGCGCCAAGACGGCCTACTCCAACCTTGGCCGTATGATCAACCACGGTCTCGACGCCTCGCTGGTCTGGGCAGACAAGAAAGGGGAGCTCAGCTACTCTCTCTTTACCAACCTGCTCTTTGCTCGCAATACCGTCCTCGAGATGGGCGAGGTCGGACCGAAGTTCCCTTACAACGCAGCTACCGGACATCCTTACGGCTCCAGAATGGGCCTTGAGTGTGTAGGTTTCTACGAACTGAAGGATTTCGATCTCGACGGCGAACTTCAGATGACCGAGGCAGTTCCGCTCTTCGGAAGCGTACAGCCCGGCGATCTTAAGTATAAGGACCAGGACGGCGACGGATATATCGACGATACGGATATCGTATGGCTCGGTAATCCTTCCTACCCGATGTTGACTGTCGATTTCGGCGGACAGGCTGAGTGGCTTGGATTCGACCTTTCGGTACTCTTTACCAGTTCGTTTGGTTCAACTGTCAATCTGCTCGATTACTCGGCCTGGAAGCCGTTCCTTAACTACGGCACCGCATTCGAGTGGGCCAAGGGAGCGTGGGCATACTACCCGGAAGCTCAGGTAGATACCCGTAAGAGCGCTACCTTCCCGAGGCTTACTACCGGCCAGAACGACCACAACTACCGCTCAAGTTCCTTCTGGGTGAAGGACAACAACTACCTTCGCCTGAAGAACCTCGAGCTGGGTTATACTCTCAAATTCCCCGGATCAAGTGTGGAGAAGCTCCGCGTATACCTTTCCGGTCAGAATCTCTTTACGGTAAGTACTTTACTCTGGAAATACAAGATGGATCCGGAGACTGTAAACTACGGTTATCCCGCCGCAAGAAGCGTTTGCGCCGGAGTGCAGATCAGTTTCTAAAAATGACAGTGTTATGAAAAGAATAGTTCTTATTTCAGCGCTCACTCTCCTTGCAGTTTCCTGCTCCGACTTCCTCGATACCCGCATCGACGTATTCGATACGGTCGAGCGCCTCGAGACCCGTCCGAGTACGCTGTCGAGCTTCGCATATGCGTTCTATACGCCTATGCAGTACGGTTTCAATGTCATTGACGGAAACCTCTTCGCTTCCGCTTCAGACGAAGCCGAGCAGACCGCTCCGACCTCCGATGTGTCCGCCTTCAACCGCGGCCTCATCTCTCCGGACCTCAACCCTATCGCTTACCTTTACAACAATTACTACGAAGGCATCCGCGCCGCTCACTTCTTCCTCGACTATGCCAAGGACGGTGAGAAGTTCCTCGCCCTCAACCGCGACACAAGTACTGTCTACAATCCAGACGGAACGATTTACAGTACCGAGAAGCCGAAGGCCTATATGAGGGACGTCATCAATCTCAACTGGCTCAGGGCTGAGGCTGCAATTGCCGAAGCATACTACTACGGCGAGCTTATCAAGATGTACGGCGGAGTGCCTATCATAGGCGAAAACACTGAGGGTACAACCCGCCAGGCTACTTACGATGAGGTCGTAGAACACATCGTAAGCCTGATCGACGATAATGCAGACAAGGTCAACCTCGACTGGAGGGTGGCTCTTGATCCTACCGCCGAGAATGCTATAGCCGATGTTACCAACTGGAACTTCCGCGACGATATAGGCCGATGGGACAAGACCTCGGCCCTTGCCGTTAAGGCCCGTGTCCTTCTCTATGCCGCCAGCCCCCGCAACAACCCGGACGCTGATGTGAAGAAGTGGGAGCGGGCTGCGGAAGCATCCCACGACGTAATCAAGCTCCGCGAGGATATCTTCGCCAAGGGCTTCGGTTTCGGCGCGGACGCCCGGACCCACCCGAGTTCCCATATGCCCGCGAACCGCGACTATGGCAACTACTTTATCCGCAATAACGCGGCCTCCGACGTGGAATCGATCTTCCTTATCCGCAGGGCTGCAGGCAGCGCGCCCGAGGTGGCGAACTACCCGATCGGTACCCGCGGCGGCAACAGCGGCATCTGCCCGACCCACAACCTGATCGAGGCGTATGATTACGTAGGCCCTGAGGCCCCGGATCCGTATGTCAATCGCGATCCCCGTATGGCGGCGACCGTAGTCTATAACGGCTCCGTATGGAACGGCAGCATCATCGATGAGTCGGCCGGCGCCCTGTATGACCAGAGGGTAAACGGCGCATCGAAGACCGGTTACTATCTTAAGAAGTTCCTCGCCCCGAACCTGAACCTGGTCGAGGGCGGTAGTACGGACCATATCTGGCCGCTCTATCGTTATGCCGAGGTTCTTCTGAACTATGCCGAGGCGATGAACGAGGCATATGGCCCGGACGCAGACCCGAAGGGCTGGGGAATGACCGCGCGCGACGCTCTTACCGAGGTCAGGAACAGCGCCAGCACCCTCCTTCCCGCGATCACTACTACCTCCAAGGCAGAATTCCGCAAGGCGGTAAAGAAGGAAAGGCAGGTAGAGCTCGCCTTCGAAGACCACCGCTACTGGGATCTGCTCCGCTGGAGAGATGCCGAGACTGTCCTCAACCGTTCGATTAAGGGCGTAGTAGTCCGCAAGAACAACCTTGGCGGTGTTCAGTACAGCTATCAGTTCGTAGCGACCAGAACCTTCGAGGAGAAGAACTACTACCTCCCGTTCTCCCGCAAGGAGATTTCCAACTCCGCAGGAACTCTTACTCAGAACCCTGAATACAATTAGTTATGAAGACTTTATATAAGATATTGCCTGTTTTGGCGCTCGTTTTCGCCTTCGCATCCTGCGAGGAGAACGACGCTACCAGCGACTACGGTTTTCCTAAGGTCTACATCCCTCAGGCTACCGTGACGGGTCTGGACAACTCGTATCCGATTCCCCTCGGACCGCTTGATCAGTATACGGCCTACGCTTGCAAGTTTGATAATGCCAGCGGTATCCTCGATATTGAAGTAGGAGTAATCCGCAGCGGCTATCTTGCCCAGCAGAAAGGGTATTCGGTAGATCTGGGTGTCAGCTCAACCCTTACGGCCGACAAGCTGGCGGCCTATACCGAGGCCGGAACCCCGGCCGCGGAGTTGCCCGCCGCTGTAGTGACGGTTCCCTCGAAGATTACCGTCCCTGCCGGCCAGAGCGGGGAAGCGGTCTATGTAAGTGTAGACCTGAAAGCCCTTGCTCTTCAGAAGGCTTCACTCTGGGTCACAGACAAGTATAAGTTGCTCGTCCTCGGCCTTGAGATCTCGAATCCTACCGAGTATGAACTCGCGGATAACAACACCAGTGTCGTAATCGTACTCGACCTTAACAGCGAGTATTGGGGCACTGAAGTCCGTACGCTATTTCCAATGAACTAACAATTAATACCAATCATTCATTTTATTATGAAAAAGTTTTTCTATCTCATTGCAGCAGCTGCTATTATGATGGTCAGTTGCGAGGATCCGGCAGGTCCGGAAAAACCGGACACTCCGGCCGGTGCT
Source organism: Bacteroidales bacterium (assembly GCA_016286145.1). Lineage (GTDB taxonomy): Bacteria > Bacteroidota > Bacteroidia > Bacteroidales > UBA932 > Cryptobacteroides. Next base: position 4,161 of record JAEESD010000059.1, read on the forward strand.
CCCAAGGCAGACTTTGAGTTTGTCGTAGACGGTCTTACCGTTACCTTCACCAGCAAGGCTGAGAATGCCGCTTCCTACAAATGGGAATTCGGCGATGGCGAAACAGCCAAGACCGCTTCTCCTACCCACGAGTATCTCAGCGGCGGAACTTACAACGTCAAGCTCACTGTAGCCAATGCCGACGGAGAGACTGACAGCACCGAGAAACCTGTTACCGTACAGGGCGCAGGCGGAGCTGTTAAGGCTTTCTTCTCTTCCAACGTCATTACCGACCGTTCCGGAAAATTCGGTCTTAAGGTCGAATTCGACGCTACCTCTTCCCAGGGCGCAGAGTCCATCAGCTGGGACTTCGGCGACGGCGGCAGCGCAACTGAGTTCAAGACTTCCCACATCTACGAGGCTTTCGGTACTTATACCGTTAAGGCTACTGTAACCGGTGGCGGCAGCTCTGATACCTACACTGCAAGTGTCGAGCTCGTTCCCTTCACCGAACTTCTCAAGGGCGGCGCAATGGAGGAGGATGACGCTCAGTACTGGACTGTAGTCAGCGCAGACGCTTCTACCAATGATGACGGTTACGCTGGAACTCCCGGCCTTCCTTCCTTCACTTCTACCTTCGGTTATACCGAGGACGGCCCTAAGGGCGGCAAGGGCGGATGCCTCCGTCTCGGCGGTGAGAACCAGTTCCACGACTGGGCCCACAATGCTACTGTCTACCAGGCCATCGAGCTTGAGGAAGGCGATATCGTACGCTTCTCCGCTCAGCTCAAGTGGGATGGAGACATCAACGACAGCGGACTCTTCTGGCTCTGCGTAGGCGACACACCCGAGGCAACTGACGACAACATCCTCGTCCAGTTCTTCAACTGGTGGGATTCAGGTGTAGGCAATGTGTCCGTACCTGCTTATGACGGCGACCTTACCGGCAGCGAGAACTATGCCCAGGGAGACGACTGGGGCTTCTCTTCTCCTGTAGACGCTCTTGGCGAAGGAACCGGCGTATGCTTCACTGCACCGAAGACAGGAACATTCTACGTAATGTTCAATGTAAGAAACGTTTGGAGTTTCACTTACTTCGGTAAGCCTTACTTTATCGATGAGGTGAGCGCCCAGATAGTTTTATAATCGTTTTCATTTTTTTTGAGACAGGGCGGCTGACCCTGCCCTGTCTCCCCAATTATTAGTATTTTTGTGCGATGAAAAAATCGATCATCATTAGCGTTCTGGCTTTGTGTGGCCTTGCCTTCGCAGCTGCAGCCCAGGATACGGACAGCCGCTTTATGCGTCCTTTTACTGAGAATTTCAGCGCTTCGAAGCCTGAGAATTTCGGTACAAGCGGCAGCTCGCTGCGTTATTACTGCGGAGTGCCTTCTCTGAGCGAACTCGGTTCAGACGTGATGCTTATGAGAATCAATCCTTCCGATCCGGCAGGCGCCGGTCGTGGTCCCGAGATCTCGACTCCCAAGATGACCCATTTCGGCACCTACAGCGCCAGGATCAGGGTCCCGGATGTCAAGGCAGTGCAGCCCAATATCGGTGTTGTGGTCGGTTATTTCACCTATCGCTTCACCAGGGGCTACGGTCTCAGCGAGATCGACTTCGAGTGGCTTATCGCAGATCCGACCCTCATCTACATCGGTACCTGGACCAGCGACCCTAACAATGTAAACAATCTCCAGAGGGTAGGCCGTACCATTAACCTTGCTACTGGCCAGATTCTGTATACCAACTACAGGTCCTATCACGACGGTAACCGTAATCACGACTTTGCCAGCAACGACGATGCGGCCCTTACTCCCCGTACTATCCCCGCCATTACAGGCTACGACGCCTCGAAGCAGTTCTACGTCTACGGTTTCGACTGGTACCCCAACCGTCTGACCTGGTGGATCGAACACCCCGATACAGGTGAGAAAATCATCCTCTGGGACTATCAGGGAACAACCCCCAACTTCTCCGGCGTCCCTCAGCCCCCGACTACCTATCTGCTCAATTTCTGGCATACCAACGACTGGTCTGTAGATACCAATCCCCGTTCTAAGGAAGCCCCTAAGTATCCTTACTTCCTTGAGATCGACTGGATGAAGTATGAGCCTTACGACGATGTAAATATCGCATGGAGAAAGGAGAATAACTTTTGATTATGAAACTTTTTAAAGGTATCATAGGATTAACGCTGGCGGCTTCTCTTATGTATGTCGCCTGCTCAGATCCGTACACTTATACCGGCCCGGTCCACGTCAATCCCGGCAATCAGACCGATACTACCTCGGCTCCTGATACCGTGACCCCCGGCCCGGTAATTCCGCCTACTCCTCCTATCGAAGTCACTGTGATGGAGTCCTTTACCGAGAACTTCTCCGCGAAGACATCCGAACTCTTTGCCTTCCAGAAAAGTACCGTCCGCCCGGATTTCCGTTATTATCCGGCTTTCCCTTCGCTTAGCGAGTCCGGAACCACCATTCTGATGCTGAGACTCGATCCCAAGGATGCGGCCGGCGAGGGCGCACTTGTAGGCGCGACAGGATATATAGACAAAGGATCTCTGAGCGTGCGTATGCGTACGCCGGATGTAGCTTCAGCCCAGTCTAATGTAGGCTCCAGCGCAGAACTTCAGCTTCTGGATCCGGACGGGAAAGAGTCCTTCGTCCTTAGCCTCAAGCTTTCTGAGCCCGGCAAGGTTTACGTAGGTGAATCGGCCATGACTCCTGAAATCTCGGGATTCAAGGCATGTTCCAAATTCTATATCTACGGCCTTGACTGGACCGAGGAAAAACTCAGCGTCTGGATCAAGACCGGAGCAAAGGCAGACAAACAGGTTTTGACTGAGATTACCGAGAATCTCCCTTCGACCCCTTTGCGTCCCGTGCTCCGTTTCTACACTCCTTCGGGCAAGCTCCCGCTCTATCCCTACGAACTTGAAGTAAACTGGATTTCTTATACCGCACAATAATGAAACACGGCATACTCGCAGGGGCTCTGCTCCTGGTTTGCGCAGGCGCTTTTGCTCAGAGCGCCGATAAAGAGACTCCCAAGTTCCACGAAGCTTTCGTGGAGGACTTCTCCGGCCCTTCTTCAGAGTACTTTTACTACAACTACCGTCCTTCGGGAGAGGATTTCCGTTATTGTTCGGGTTTCAACTCTCTTTCAGAAGAAGGGACTAAGGTGATGCTTTACCGCATCGATCCCAATGATCCCGCAGGCGCAGGCCGTGGCCCGGAGATTATCTCTAAGGACTACACCTTCTACGGCAGCTATTCTGCCCGTATCAAGGTCCCCGATGTAAGGGAGGTCCAGCCCAACGTCGGCGCCGTGGTCGGCTATTTTACCTACAACATCGACCGTGAGTTCGGCCAGAGCGAGATCGATATCGAGTGGCTTATCGCCGACCCTCGCATCATCTACGTAGGGACATGGACCGGAAAGAGGGGAGCCCACAACCGCGTAGGCCGCATCATCAACCTTGCGACCGGCGAGATCCTCGAGACCATCTGGCGCAGCGAAGTTCGTCATCGCGACGGGACCGTCACCCGCGTCCCCAATACCCCTTTCAAAGGCCGTCAGAACAAGCCCTCACACATTAAGCCCATCGAGGGTTATGATGCTTCGGCCCAGTTCTATACCTACGGTTGGGATTGGTATCCGGACCGCCTCGTGTGGTGGATGGAACATCCCGAGACCGGCAAAAAGATTATCCTCTGGGATTACAAGGGCAAGGAGATATTCCCCGATCAGCCGTCAAAAACAGGTGTCCCTTGCCTGAAGAGCAAGTACCGCTTGAATTTCTGGCATACCAACAACTGGCCCGTAGAGACTAACCCCAATTCAGTCGAAAAACCACTCTATCCCTATGAGCTCGAAATCGACTGGATGAAATACACTCCTTTCAAATACTAGCTTTTGACGATTTGACCGGAAAGCGGTATCTTTGAAAAAAAAACAGAAGATGACTCTTTTCGGACAGGAATCGCTGAACACAGGTCGGCAGGTCGAATTGGATCTTGCCAAGGGTTTTGCAATCATTTGTATGATTCTGTGTCACTCCGTCCTGATGTATGCAGACGGGGCAAATGACTTTGGCTTTATCTTCGCCGAAGAAATACTTGGCGGACCTATTGCAGCTCCTTTATTTATGATCTGCCTCGGGGTTGGAACTATCTACACTAAACATGGCAGCCCCTTGGAATTGGCCCGCAGGGGAGTGTGGATACTGTTGCTGGGCTATCTGCTCAATTTTATGAGGGCTGGTATAGTTGTCTTGATAGGCAGCTTGATTTACGGTGCTGAAGAGATGGGCGGCTTCCTATACTGGGCGGTAATGTGTGTGGATATCCTTCAGTTTGCCGGGCTTGCTCTCATCTTCCTTGCGGTTATGAAACAACTGCAGATAAAGGATTGGCAGATGCTGGCAATAGCCGGTACTATGTCGATACTGGGAGGGTTGTGCTCCGGTTTCGACGCCGGCCATCCGGCAATCAACGCCCTTGTCGGCTTGTTCGTTCCTGCAGGAACGCTGAACGATATGGAGATCGTCTCATGCTTCCCGCTCTTCAACTGGATTATTTTCCCTGTCTTCGGTGTAGTAGCCGGAAAATCCCTGCAGCGCTGTACAGATAAGGATAGATTATACAGGAATATATTTTTGATTACTCTGCCCCTCACACTTCTGTATGTGTGGGTAGTCGTAAGAAAAGGCTTTACTCCCTTCTCTAATGGTGAATACTACTGGTGCAGGTTGCTGGACTCCTTCTTCTTTATCGCTCTCGACTTGCTCGCAATCTCGATTTTTTATTTCCTGGGTAAAGTATTGCCCGGATTTGTAAAGCGCGGTCTTTCAGCTCTTAGTTTCAATATTAATACCGTCTACTGCATCAGTTGGATTATCATAGGGTGGACCACGCCGGCGTTTTCTATATA
>JAEESD010000005.1 GCA_016286145.1 Bacteroidales bacterium
AAGACCGCTGCGCGGGCGGACCTGAACCTCATAGCCTACAGGTATCTCCAGGAACAGGCCGGTCGGGACCATAGCCCTCTGAAGGGGCTCAAGAGTAATAGGCTCGGAGAGGTCTGCGCGGACGTCCATTCCTGCCGCAAAAGGGGTAGAATAAGCGGGCAGGCCGTTTTTGCTGCGGTTGATTACTTTAACTGTCATTTTATTTGGGTGCGATATAGTACAGTACTCCCGTAATTATGGTATACAGGACATTAGGTATCCAAAGGGCGACGCTGGGAGGCAGCAGTCCGGTATAGACGAACATCTGGGAGAAGCGAAGGAAGAGGATGTAGGAGAAAGCAAGGGCGATTCCTATTCCAAGGTTCCAGCCTATACCTCCCCTCCTTTTCTTAGAGGACAGGGCGACTCCCATTATAGTCAGGATGATGGCGGAGAACGGCAGAGCCATTCTGGTGTTCTTTTCGATCTCCGCATACATAATATTCGAGTCTCCCCTCATCTGCTGCGTTGCGATCAGCTGGTTGAGCTCCGGAGCGTTCAGCGTCTGGACCGTATTTTCGTTGAAACGGAAATCATCGAGGGTGAGGGCGATAACAGTATCCAGCTTCTCTCCGTACTGGACCTTGTCCTCCAAACCTGAGGTATACTCGCGCAGGAAGTACCTCTTAAGCTTCCAGCCCTTGATAGTAGTATCCCACTGGGCTGATTCTGCGGACAGTTTACTTACGAGCTGGTTGTTTTCTACAGACTCGAGGGTGAATTTGTATGCAGTCTTATTCCAGTTGCTGAAAGACTCTACATACACAAACTGCCCGGGGGCTATCTGGTAATGGACATTCTTTTCCTTGGGGCCGGAATTTTTCTTCAGATACTGTTCGTCGAATTCCGTTCGGGCCCGGTTGGAATGTGGGATGACATACATATTGAGCCCGAGCGAAAGGAGCGCGATAATCACTGATGCCGCTATATACGGAACCATCATACGGTGATAGCTGACACCTCCGGAAAGGATAGCGATAATCTCGGAATTGGCAGCCAGTCTGGACGTAAAGAGGATAACCGTAATGAAGACAAACAGCGGGCTGTACATATTCACGAAATACGGAATGAAGTTCAGGTAATAATCAAAGATGATAGCCTTGAGAGGGGCTTCATTCTTGACGAAGTCATCGATCTTCTCCGAAATATCGAAGATGATGATGATTCCGATAATGAGGATCAGGGCGACGAAAAACGTCACCAGGAACCTCTTGAATATGTACCAGTCCAGCTTCCTTATCATAGTCTGGCAGTAAGTTTCTTAACCGCAGCTTCTTTCCACGTAGCGAAATCGCCGGCTTCTATATGAGCGCGGGCCTGACGGACCACATCCAGATAGAAGGCCAGGTTGTGTTCACTGGCAATCATCGCAGCAAACATCTCTCCTGCAATGAAAAGATGTCTGAGATATGCTTTCGAGTATTCGTGATCAACAAATGAAGTGCCACAAGGGTCTATCTCCGAGAAATCGTTTTCCCACTTCGCATTTCTCATATTCATCACGCCGTTCCAGGTAAACAACATTCCGTTCCGGCCGTTTCTGGTAGGCATCACGCAGTCGAACATATCCACTCCCCTTGCGATTCCTTCGAGAAGGTTTGCCGGGGTTCCTACACCCATCAGATAGCGGGCCTTGTCCTGGGGGATAACCGGATCCAGGACCTCGAGCATCTCGTACATCTTCTCGGTAGGCTCTCCTACCGCAAGGCCTCCGATCGAAATACCGGCCTCAGCGAACTGGAGGGCGTGTTCCGCCGCCTCAACCCTGAGGTCTGGATACACACAACCCTGGATGATGGGGAAAAAGGTCTGGGAATAACCGTAGAGCGGATCCGTCTCGCGGAAACGCGCGGCGAAACGCTCCAGCCACCTCTTTGTAAGGTCCAGCGACTTACGGGCGTAGCGCTTGTCTGCATCTCCCGGGCAGCATTCGTCCAGAGCCATCATAATGTCGGCTCCGATGATTCGCTGGGTATCTACGTTGTTTTCCGGGGTAAAGATGTGTTTCGAGCCGTCTATGTGGCTGCGGAAGGTACATCCTTCCTCGGTAAGTTTTCTTATTCCTGTAAGGGAAAAGACCTGGAATCCGCCGCTGTCTGTAAGGATGGGGCGGTCCCAGTTCTCGAATTTGTGGAGTCCGCCGGCTGCCTTGAGCACGTCAAGACCGGGGCGGAGGTAAAGATGATAGGTATTGCCGAGGATAATCTCAGCGTCTATATCCTGCTTCAGATCACGGTGATACACGCCCTTTACCGAGCCTACTGTACCGACCGGCATAAAGATAGGCGTACGGATCTGGCCGTGGTCTGTAGTAATCAGACCTGTTCTGGCGGCACTTCCGGAATCTTTGTGTTGAAGCTGAAAAATCATCCCCCAAAGATAGTGAAATCCCGCGAAAAACTTGTAAATTTGTTAGCTACTAGCTAATACTAACAACACTATAATGAAAAGTTCCCAGCTAAAGATCAGGCTCGTCCTGATGCTTGTTCTCCAGTACGCCGCCTGGGGCGCCTACCTTACTTCTCTCGGAAGATATCTGGGCAATGCCGGTCTCGGCCCCCAGATCAAGTGGTTCTTCGCGATGCAGGGCATCGTCTCCATCTTTATGCCTACCCTGATGGGTATCGTAGCAGACCGCTTTATCCAGGCTCAGAAAACTCTCTCCCTCTGCCACGGTCTCGCCGGTCTGTTTATGATCGGAGCCGGCCTGTACTGTATGAGTGCAGCAGGAAGTATTCAGTTCGCTCCGCTTTTCGTGCTCTATAGCCTCAGCGTAGCGTTCTATATGCCTACCATCGCAATCTCCAATTCCGTTGCATACAACGCGATGGGAAAGAACGGAATGGACCCCGTAAAGGAATTCCCTCCGCTCCGCGTTTTCGGTACTGTAGGTTTCATCTGCAGTATGCTCCTTACCAACTTCCTCAAGATTGGCGGAGTTGCCCTGCAGGATTCCTACACCCAGCTCTTCTCTTCCGGCCTGCTCTCGCTTATCCTCTGCGGCTACGCCCTTACGATGCCCGCCTGCGAGACTAACCGCGGCGAGTCCCAGAGCCTTGCGGAGGCCTTTGGCCTCAAGGCCTTCAGCCTCTTCAAGGACGGCCAGTTCGCAATCTTCTTTATCTTCTCGATGCTTCTTGGAGCGTCTCTTCAGATTACTAACGGCTACGCCAATACTTTCCTTGGCTCCTTCGCAGCGAACCCCGCTCTTGCAGATACCTTTGCGGTAAAGAACTCAAACGCTCTTATCGCCATCAGCCAGGCTTCGGAGACCCTTTGCATCCTCCTCATCCCGTTCTGTATGAAGAAGCTCGGAATCAAGAAAGTGATGCTGCTTGCCATGTTCGCCTGGGTCTTCCGTTTTGGCCTGTTCGGACTCGGTAACCCCGCCTGGCCGGGAGTACTGCTGTTCGTCCTCAGCTGCATAGTCTACGGTGTCGCCTTCGACTTCTTCAATATCTCCGGCTCGCTGTATGTCAATGAAAACACTACCCCTGATATCCGTTCGAGCGCTCAGGGAGTCTTTATGCTGATGACCAATGGTCTGGGCGCTACAGTAGGTACCCTCGCCGCAGGTAAGGTAGTCGAGGCTTGCGATGTGTTCAACACTCCCGCAAACTGGAGCAACGCCTGGTATATCTTCGCCGGTTATGCTCTTGTAGTCGCAGTCCTCTTCGCAATCCTCTTCAAGGACCCGACCAAGAAAGCGAGCAAAGCCTAGAGCTAGTAAATATCCATCGATTCATACGCGGCCTCGATAAGATAATTGTCGAGGCCGTTGTATTGAGTACCGTGGTCGAAGGTACCCAGATCATACTGCCTCACAAGATGGTAGTAGCCCTTGCTGCCGTCGCTGGACCAGCTGTCGTCTGCAAAGAACACATTGGATGACTGGTCAAGAAGAAGCTCCTGATAGGTCTGAGACCCCACCTTGAAAGAGAATCTCAAAGCTGAGGGATATCCGCTCAAGAAAGCTGTCGCCTCCTCAAGAGTAGCATCGGGATCAAGGCGCGGGAGCAGGATTTCATAGCTCAACCCTTCCGCAGTTCCCCACATATCGTAATCTACGGCATCTCCATATTCCGAACGGAGCTTCACTCCTGAAGGGAAACAGGAAACCCATACTCCCCTGTTTTCAGGAACAGTAAATTCCGTAAAGGGCGCGTGGGTCACCGAGACTCTGTTCCCGAATGAACGGTCGAAATGACAGCCGACCGGAACATACAGAACTACCCCTACGGTGTAATAACCGGTAAAAGTCCTGCCGGTGTGGGGATTGGTCACGGTTCCCGTAAGGCCGAGCATACCGCAAGCAGGGAAGTTAGTCTGACTCATCTGGCTGAAAGTAAAGGTATTACCCGAGAGCGAGGCCCCTGCAGAATATCTGTCCGAAGTTCCTCCGTCAACCGCCATCGACGGGATGTTGTAGTCTGAGCCGTCGGCGTGGTTGACTGTCCACGTTACTCCGTCCATTCCGGGAGCGCGATAACTACCTCCCGAAGTAAAGTCTATCTGGCTTGTCATACTCCTCATAGATCCGGGAGCAATTTGGAAATTGTAACATAAACCGAGATATCTCTGAGACGGGAATGCGGCTACGGCAGTAACCGCGCCGGACGAACTTATAGTATCGCCGTTTGAGAGATGGAGACTTACATTCATAGGGAAAGGCTGAGTCGAATCTCCATACACGTCCGTACCATAACAGTAGATCAGCGCAAGCTGGGGGTTGTACTCGAACTCGTCGTAGCTTCTCGTCCAATAGAAAATGTCCTTCCCGAACCTCTCCGAACTCTGTATGTCCGGGAGACCGTAGAAATCTAGGAACTCGCTGTAATAGTCCCTTTCAAGTTCTTGCTTGTGTTTATACTCAAGTAGCTGGGAAGGTATCCTGAAACGCCTCACATCCAGATCTTCTCCCCGCGAATCCGTCAGATAGACATAAACGACACTGTCGTAGTAGTAGTTACTGGATATAAGGTGAGATAAACGCCCCGATTCCGTAACCACTCCGTCTGTAACCGTAAGTATGGGGTACTCTGCAGCCGGCATCATAATTCCAGCCCACGATTTAAACTGAGTGAACTGAAAGAACACCTGAGCTCCGGAGCGAAGAGGCCTGAAGAACAGCTTGTGCTCGCTATGAAGAACATAGTATTCAACCCCATTATGGTTATCAATATGATACTCTACATTCTCGCTCCTTGCGGGACCTACCGTAGTAGTCCAATCCGCGGCCTGGACAACTATAGGATTCGACGCGCTGGCGGTGTACAGGTCATAATAACCATACTCTCCGGCGTAAGTGGGAAAAGAATAATTCAGATCAGTAAGCGGTGAATAATGAAAATCCAGGGTAACATCTGTAGAAGACGAATGCAGCCCGTCCCAGGATCTTACCGTAAGAGTTCTGCAAGGTCTCTGATCCCCATCATAGAGGCCTCTTACCCAGACCTCCCCGCCTTCCACTTTCGCTTCCATTATGGGGCTGCCAGAGTCCGAGAAACTCGCACTGTAGGCCATATCAGGCGGACTTACAGTAAGAGGGATCTTTGTCCACCCATCTTCCTGCATTACAGTCTGGGAAGCATTGGGAAAAGACAGTACACGCTCGTCTTCGAAATTCTCCATATCCACCTTCCAACTGCTACGCAAAGTTCCTGAATCAGTCAGCGAGAGAGTAATAGTTACGGAAGAATTGCGCAGAACATTGAAGTCTGTACAGTTATCCGCTCCCAGCATAAGATTCAAGCCCAGATCTGCAGTAGCCCCGATGGTAGTCCAGTCCCCCTCTATATGAAGGTAGGTACATAGCCCGCGCTTAGACGCGGGAATGTTGGCAGGTATCTTAGCCCACGGATCGTCGTTATCCGGCAGAAGCACTCCCTGACAGTTTTCCGGCACATAAAACACAGCCGCTCCACCGGCGTTGAGCGCGGCAAGGTCGGCCGCGGACGCATAATCGCCGTCCGCGGTCGAGGACGCCGCGCTCGCGGCCGCAAAGGGCTTGATTGAAGATGCTTGCTGCTTGACCCTTACTGAAGTGATTTGATACTCACAATTCTCCAGATTCTTATCCAGGACCAGGCTATACCGGGCAAAGAGCCTTGTAAGGGGCATCTCAAGAGAGGAAGACGAACCTGCAGTTATTGCCACCCCGGAGCGGTTACACATTACCATCCCGGAGGGCGTTACTGTTATTGTCTGCAGATCGCTTTCTCGGAGCGGAGCGTGGATTTGTCCGCAATTAGCAAGGGCGTAGAGGGTATAGCTTACATTTCTGATCAGTTCGAGAGACAGCTCATCATCCTCCCCGAATGATTCCGCTGCCAGCTGTCCGCCACGATAAGCATAGACATTGAGAGAACTCACAACAGTCTCAGAGAGTTGCAGCGAACTCTTCGTATGATTTTCCCTTGCCTTGATGCAGACGCTGATAAGATTGTCTTCTTCCTCCTGCTGCAGGCACTCTAGCTGAGTTTCGCATTCGAGAGGCTCGCAGCTCGCTGCGCAGAAAGCCGCAAGGAACGCTATCAATAGTATCTTTCTCATAACTCAATCTTTTCCCAATCGCAGATCCTTACCGATACACCTGCATCGGAATAATCTACGTTCACATACAAATCCTGCAGATCCTCGCTGGTCCAATCGTAACCGGACGCTTTGATATAGTCTCCCAGCGCCAGTTTATCCACCGGGGCGCCGTCTGCCTTAGTAAAGTCCTTGTCGTAGAACTCAAGCTCGAGAGAATCGTCTTCCTGACGAGGGAGACAGATCTTGTGATACTCGCCTATGACAGGATGTATCATCCTAGAAAAGTCACCTCGAACCGGAGAAAGACTGAAACGGTCCATCCCGCAGACATTGCCCTTTACCTTGACGTAGAAGGGATAGGTCGATGTTTCAGATTCTATGATGGTCAGATAGAGCTGGGCGAACTGTTTATGAAGGGTACAGACCACCTCAACAAGGTCTGAATACACTCCGATACTGTCTGAGTAGGCATAGATTTCATCCATCTCTTCGCCCGGCTCTATCAACACTTTATCATCTTCCAGACTGCAGGAATGCAGACCGCTCATTACATTCAGGAGGACCGCGCCTCTTTCAATATCGAAACTTAAGCCGGCAGTCTCCCCGTCCTTGGACATCTGCCCTTCATAGCATGAGGAGACTCCTGAGGCATATACCTGCATCAGATCTTCGTCTCCGCCCCTCGCAGTCAGGCAGACCAGTCCAGGACAGGCAGTCCTGTCTGTCTTAATCGAACACGAAACAAGGCAAAGCGCATACATACATATGAAAGGTATTATTCTCATCTGTCCGCTACATCAGCTGTTCTGCAATGTCGTTGGTTGTCCAGCCGTTTACCGAGACGCTGAACGAGATGTCCGACGAGGTTACCGGCGTGTTGGGATTGTCGCTTCCTCCCCTCTTGATAGTAACACCTGTTATTTCGTAAGACTTGTTGTACTGCAGGGCAGGCATATCCACCGGATAATAGTATTTCTGCGTCCCGAGAGTCGCAACTATTACCAGCCTCGTAGTTTTCGAAGCAGCCGAGTTAGGCATCACATAGAAATAATGAGGCGTTGAGTAGGAAGAGTTGTTGGCGATTAGAACACCCGGAGCATCCCTCAAGAGCGCAGTTACCTCGCCCTTATCCTTTCCTTCGTTGTACCATTTGCTGGGAGAAGCATTCAGTTTGTAGTTGAAATTACCTGCCGCATTGACTACATAGATAGAGTCAACTTTGAAAGAAAGGCTCTGAAGCGAAGCTGCTGTAAAGTTTCTTGTTATCTTCTTCAACACTATTCTTGATACCATTCTTGATACAGGAATTGATACCGAACCCGTACCTGGGAGCGTTGCGCTGGTACTTCCTACCATCACAAAGGAACTTGTCGAGTTTGAGGAGAGGTCTACCATCGTACTCTCCAGAGCGGAAAGCGAAGTAACAGACGAAAGGTTCGGGCCGTTGACTACAGCATATATAGTCCTGGTTCCCGCCGTACATGATACAGAAACAGAACTGGCGTTCGCTGTCCCGTAAGCGTCCAGGAAATCGCCTCTGAACACCAGTACCTGCAGGGAGTTTACCTTAGCCTCATTAGCTGAGACCGTAGAAGCCTCTCCCGTGGTCTTTGTTTCAACTTCTATAGCCGCCCCGCCCAAAGTAACATTTATGTTATATCTGGGCTCATCGGGGCCTGGAGCCTCCGTAGACTCAAATTTGTTACAAGAAAGAAAAAGCGCCGAGGCGGCCAGCACCCATAAGAGCGCTTGCTTGATTGTAGTTTTCATAACTATCTGGAAGTTTAGTCAGGTTAATAAAAGGGTTTTAGAATTCGTATTGGAGGGGTTCGTCGCTTACAATGACATTGACTTTCGCTGCTACCACTTCGTAAAATGTCTTCTCAATACCGTCTGCACCTACATACTTTTGAGTATGTAACCTTCCCTGGACATAGACTTTTGATCCGCTCTCGATCTTATCCAGATCTTTGGTCTTGTCGCTGTCCCACGCTACGATGTTGTGCCAGGTCGTATCGATCTGGGCCACTCCTTCCCTGTCTTTATAAGCCCTGGAGGTAGCAACCGAGAACCTGGACATTTTAGTACCGTTTACGACCTGCGGCCTTACAGTACCTACGACTCCTCTCAATTCAATTTTGTTTAGATGTTCCATACAGTTTTTCTTTAGTTTATAGTTTTAACATAACGCTCCCTAGGGTCCGCGGCCGGCAAGGGAGTACTGCAAAGGTGGGCGGTTTAATCCTACTCAGGAAGCGTTTGTGACAGGATTTTGAAAATAAATACGATTCTTTAGCTTTTGAGCTATTCTTTTCAGCCGCTCGAATAATTTTTACTTTCCAGCCGCCCAACTCTGGGTCTTAAAGGGAGCAAAACTCGGAGCGAAAAGAAATCCTTTCTGCCGAAAGAATTTTTTATATGAAAAGTATTTTTTAATGGTGTTCGCAGTGACGGGATTATGTATAGCTTGCCCCGTATGGAAAAGGAAAGACGCTGCCTTAACTGCAATTCCCCTATCTACGGCCGTCCAGACAAACTGTTCTGCAGCGACCGCTGCCGGGACAACTGGCACAATATCGAGAAAAGCCTTCTTCGTAAAAGCCGCTCCGCCATACTGGGGATACTTGAAAAGAATTACGGCATCCTGATTTCGCTGATGAAATCGGAATGCCGCAGATGGCCCCTTGACCTGGTAGAAGGGTTGGGTTTTAAAAGTGATTACTTTACGAGAATATCTTCCGGCAAACGCGGAGGGATGGTCTGCGAGTGCTTCAATATAAGATACTGCGTATCAAAAACTAAAATCTGGGATATTGGATTTATATCAATTCCCCTTCAAGATCGTAGAGATCTGCGCCTGTAATGCGGGCCGAGACGAAAGAGCCTACAAGACCCTGAAGATCTGTCCCTTCCGGAGCTGATACTATAATCTCTCCATCTACCTCCGGGCTCTCAAACTGACTTCTACATACCAGTTTCCCTCCAGGGGCTACAGAATCGACCATCACCTTAAGCTCCGAGCCTACTCTGCCCTTGTTATAAGCGAGCGAAATGTCTGCCTGCTGCTGCATCAGAAGATCCAGTCTCTGCTGCTTTACCTCCTCCGGGACATCGTCCGGGAAGTGTTCAGCTCCAAAAGTTCCCTCTTCCTCGCTGTACATAAAAGCGCCCAGCCTCTCGAAGCCGGCCTCGCGACAGAACGCCATCAGTTCCTCAAACTCTTTCGGGCCCTCTCCCGGATGTCCTACTATCATAGTCGTACGAAGAACAACGCCGGGTACCCTCGAGCGCAACTGCGAAATGAGGTGTCTTGTCCAGGCTCCGTCTACGTGGCGTCTCATATTCGAAAGAACTACGTCCGAAATGTGTTGAAGAGGGATATCCAGATACTTACAGACCTTAGGGTTGGAAGCCATCTGCTCCAACACATCCTCGGGGAAATCAGCGGGATAGGAATAGTGGATACGTATCCACTCTATCTGGGGGATTTCGGAAAGCTTTTGTATCAGTTCCGCAAGAGCGCGCCTCTTGTAAAGGTCGATACCATAGTAGGTAGTATCCTGGGCTATCAGGACCAGTTCCTTGACTCCCAGAGCCGCAAGATTGGAGGCCTCCTCGAGGAGTTCCTCCATCGGAACTGAGCGATGTGCCCCGCGGATGAAAGGTATGGCGCAATAGGAACAGCGCCTGTCACATCCTTCCGATATCTTGAGGTAAGCAGTTCCGGGCCCGCACTCCGTAGGGATGCGCCTGCGACACTTTGAGTGGTCGGGAGTAACTCCGAGCCATCGGAGCAGCGGATCATAGTCTCTTGCTCCAAACCACGCGTCTACCTCCGGTATAAGGGAAGGCATCTCAGAAGAGTAGCGCTGACTCAGACAGCCAAACACCACCAACTTCCCTACCGCCCCCTGCTTTTTGAGTTCGACGGCCTCCAGGATAGCGTCTATGCTCTCCTGCTTGGCATCGCCGATAAAACCGCAGGTATTGAGAAGGAGATAATCTACCGGATCGCCTGAGCTCTCAGGTAAAACGATGAAATCTCCCCCCAATTGTGAGAGGAGATGTTCGGTGTCCACACGGTTTTTCGAACAACCGAGTGTAACTGCCTTAAGCTTCTGCAGGCTGCTGGTCTTCTTCTGTCTCAAAATCTAAAGAAGCGTACTTGACAAGCTCGTTGTACCAGTCCACTATCTTACGCATATGGGACACGTAGAAACGGTCTCCGTCGTAGTTGGGCACTGCCTTGGAGAACAGGGCCTTAAGCTCGGCGTCTGCCGCCTTGGAGCTGGGAGCCTCCTTACCTTCGAGAGCCTTCTGAAGAGCGAGGAATACCTCAGCAAGCTTCAGTTCGCCTTCATCAGTAAAGATGGCGATATCTGCCAGAGTTGTTATCCTGTTTCTTGCGTCAAGAACGGTTTTCTTTCCTCCCTCGAGGGTCTCGGCGATAACTCCGCCGCGGGCCTGGGCAAGATAACGGAACAGGCCGTGCTGTCCGGAAACCGAAAGAATCTTTGCCAGATTTGTTTTCATATCTTGATAGTTTTAATCATTCTGTCTATCTGGTCGTGCAGTTCCTGAAGACCAGAATTGTTTTCAATTACGTAATCCGCCTCCTCAAGCCTCATTTCCTCCTGGGAAGCCGCTCTCTCAGCTGTCTTAGGGTTACGGCCCAGCCTTGTCTCAAACGGAGCCCGGACAAGCACTACCTTGTCGAATACTCCCTTGAACTGAGGCTTACCGAAAGCCACCGCCGACTCAAAGAACACCGCCTCTGCGGATGATTCCGCGCAAAAGCCGCGGAAATCTTCCAACACCAGAGGATAAACCAGCGCTTCCAGAGCCTCACGTTTCAGCGGGTCGCTGAAAATCACTCCTATCTCCTCAAACGGACAGCCTATTGCCTGCTCTATGCGGGCCTTGAGCCCCGGAACAGAAGAATATAGGGCCTTCGTTCTGGAATCGGAATCGTATACCGGGTAGCCCAGCCGCGCCAGATAAGCGCAGACCTCCGACTTCCCCGAGCCGATTAACCCTGTTACCAGTATCTTATTCACGGCCGGCCAAGTCCGATTCCACACATTCGCAGAACTCAGGATCAGCCTCCCAGGAGATAGTCATCTCCGGCAGACCCTCCGCCCTGACCATACATTTCCCTCCTATCGAGGATGCGAACTCATTGTAGTCCACATAAAAGCTGGCAGAGCCGGTAGGATTTCCGCTGATCGGGAAGATGAAACGGAACTTTACATCTACGGTGGAAGGATAAACCGAGAGCACCTTACCCTCGGGTACATTGCGCACCCCTACCCTTACCTTTTCCGTAATGCCTACGTAGCGCGAAACATCCAGCGAGTACGAGGCTTCCTTTGAGGAAAGACGGGTTCCCGCCGGGATCTCGAGGCGAACTTTGCCGTGGAGGCTCCTGTCCACATCATATTTCGAAATCTGACGGGTAAGGATCTGGTCTATACCGGAAATTCGGGAAGGATTTCCGTAGACGAGAACGGAGTCGGGCGTAAGCTTAATTTCGCCGGTAGCCATATACTGCTCGCGGAAACGGAGTTGCCTGACCGCCACCACCGGAACCTTCTTGAAGGATTCGGGAGCAAAGCGGACGGTAATATAGTCAGATGCGAACTGAGCCTTTGTCTGAGGCCCGAATATGGACTCCGAATAGCGGACGAGATTGTTGGCGGAAACGACAAAAAAGTCTCCCTCGGTGTGGCGGATATGCTCCGGATCGATCGCTACGTTGACCGGCCTGTTCCTGCGAAGGGCGAGCCCGAGCAGGCGGAAGCCGGACGCCGTAACGTTCGCCGTTACTTGCACGCTCTCCATCGCGGCCTCGCTGCGGCCTACGATGGAGCTGTGGGCAAGGACGGGGACGCTTACCAGTCCGGTCGTCTCCCTCGAGAGGTTACTGACGAGCCAGATGGCAAGAGAGGCCACCACAGCCAAAACAAAGGAGGTAGACCTTTTCACGGCTAAGTTTATTTCTGAGCCTGGGTGTCAGAGCTGTCGCGGACGATCGAACCTTTGTCGACCCTGAGCTTAACCTCGCCGTCTACCTTGAGGAGGATAGTCCTCTCCTCAATTTCAGCGACGGTACCGTAGATACCTCCGGCGGTAATGACTTTGTCGCCTTTCTTGAGCTCGCTGCGGAACTTCTCAAGCTCCTTCTGCTGCTTGCGCTGAGGGCGGATCATAAAGAACCACATAATAGCAAACAGAGCGATAATCATAATCCAGAAGCTCCACTGGCTTCCGCCCTGGGCCTGACCGGCTGCAGGTGCAGCCTGAAGTAAAGAAATAAGTGTCATAATTTAAATTATTTTGTTTTGTTGATAAGCTTGTCCAGCAGGCCGTTTACGAAGGCCTTGCTTTCAGGGGTACTGTAATACTTCGAGATCTCTACGTACTCGTTCATAATGATCTTCGGAGCGATAGAGGGGAAAGCTGCCGATTCTGCCATTCCGGTAACGATAAGCGCGAGATCGGTAGTACAGATTCGGTTAATATCCCACTTGGGAGTAAGTTTGGCTATCTCCTCAACTGATTTCTGATAGGTAGCGACCGCCTTACGCACTATCCCAACTACGAAATCCTTGTCTGAATCCTTTCCTTCCTGGCCGGGCATCTGGCTCAGATAGAGTTCAGGGAGAGCCCAGCGCTTTCCTGCCGCGAAATCGTCCATAGTGTGGCAGCAATAGGTAAGAGCATAGGCAAGGTCGTCGTTCCACCAGATTGAGAGGCCTTCGAGTATTTCCTCGAGTTCCTTGTTCTCTACGAGTTCTTTTTCGAAGATGGAGACCCAAAGAGCCGCATCAGCCTTAAGGCTGCGCTCTTCTTTCGCCATATAGGCCTCATAGTAGTCAGAAGCCTTTACAGAGTCATACAGATGCCAGAGGAAGGCGTCATACTGATCCCAGCCGAGCTTTTTCTTCTCGACCAGTTTACGGAAATCGGGATCTGAACAAAGAAGCGGTGCGATACCGTTTTCCGCAAATTTCAGATTGGGATGCTTCTCTTCTTCAGTTGGGTGAAACTTTCCCCTGAGGGCCTCGATACGGGTTTTGGCGTGGTCTGTAAGGGCCGGCACCAGGGCGAGCATAAAGAGATACAGGTCACGGGTAGCCTGACAAGAGGCTTCGAGCTGAGAAAGAGCTTCAGCCTGAGTCAGTTCCGGATTTTCTGCCAGGGCGTATACCGTTTTGAACGCCTTGATACGCAAGATTCTTCTGTTTAGCATCCTATGGTATGTCAATAAATTCCTGCAAATATAATCAGGAATCGAAAAAAATTCTAATTTTGCATAAAGTAAAATAACCATTTTGATTACTATGTACAAGGAAGATTACGATTCTTTCAGGGAAGAAAGAGGTTCAGATGACGTGTTTTCCAAACCCGTCAGAGCAGGAAAGCGTACGTACTTCTTCGACGTAAAGTCGACAAGGGGTCAGAAAGACTTTTATCTTACTATTACAGAGAGCAAACGTCATAATAATCCAGACGGCAGCTTCACCTTCGACAAACACAAAATATTCCTTTACAAAGAGGACTTCGAAAAGTTCCGTGAGGGTCTGGACGACGTAATAGCTTACATCAAGGACAATTGCTTCGGCGGAGAGATTCCCGAGCGGCAGAAAGAAGAGTCCTCCGATGACAACTTTTAGTATGGAAACTTTGAAGTCAGCCGCGTCTTACGTGGCTGATTTCATCTCCGGCAGACAGCCGGAACTGGGGATCGTGCTCGGCAGCGGCCTTGGTTCGCTCGCAGACAGCATCGAAGATCCCCTAGTACTCCCCTATTCTCAGATCCCCGGCTTCCCGGTCAGTACAGCCGTAGGCCATAAAGGCAACTTTATAGTAGGCAATCTTTCCGGTAAGTGTGTAATCGCTATGCAGGGCCGTTTCCACTTCTACGAGGGCTATCCTATGACCTCGGTTACTATGGCCGTAAGGGTGATGTACCTTCTTGGAGTCAGGACCCTTTTCGTTTCGAACGCCGCCGGTGGAATCAACCCCGAATACAGAACCGGCGATCTGATGATAATCAATGACCACATAAGCCTGCAGCCCAACCCGCTGATCGGCCCGAATCTCGACGAACTCGGCCCCCGTTTCCCGGATATGACCCGGCCGTACGATCCCGCCCTTATCAGGCGTGCCCGCGCAATCGCCGCCTCCCTGGGCTGGATGGTCCACGAAGGAGTGTATCTCGGCGACACCGGCCCCTCCTACGAGACCCCGGCCGAGTACCGGTTCTACCGCGCCGTGGGCGGAGACGTTGTCGGAATGAGCACTATCCCCGAGGTCATCGTAGCCCGCCACTGCGGGATGAGAGTCTTCGGAATGTCAGTAGTCACCAACGAAGCCTCTGGCGATTTTGCCGAAGATTATCAGAACGACGGCGACGATGTAGTAAAAGCCGCAGATGCCGCCGCCTCAAAACTTACCAGAATATTCAAAGAACTAATCGCAACCCTATAACACTATGTCTGAGATACTTACACCCTACCTTAAAGCAGTTGAATACATACGTTCGAAAAGCGGCGGAGTAACCCCCGAGATTGGAGTTATCCTCGGCAGCGGACTCGGTTCGCTGGGAGATCAGATCGAAAACCCTTCGATCATCCCCTACAACGAAATCCCCGGTTTTCCCGTCAGTACTGCGATAGGCCACAAATCCCGCCTAGTCATCGGCGATCTCGGCGGAAAGAAGGTAGTAGCTATGCAGGGCCGCTTCCACTTCTACGAAGGCTATACGATGGAGCAGGTCACCTTCCCCATCAGGGTGTTGAAACTTCTGGGAATCAAGTATCTGTTCGTCTCCAATGCGGCAGGCGGCCTCAACCTCAGCTATAGAGTGGGAGATCTGATGGTCATCAAAGACCAGATCAATATGATGCCCAACCCGCTGATCGGGCCTAACGCCGAAGAATTCGGCCCGCGCTTCCCCGATATGACTCACCCCTACGACGTAGAGCTTCGCAGGCTTGCCCGTAAGCTCGCCGGCGAGATGGGAATCCACCTCCAGGAGGGCGTGTATATCGCCTGCACCGGCCCTTCATATGAGACCAGGGCCGAATACAAGTTCTTCCGTACGATAGGGAGCGACGCCGTAGGAATGAGTACGGTGCCCGAGGTTATCGTAGCCCGCCACTGCGATCTTCGCGTCTTCGGTATGTCCGTGATTACGGACCTTGCACGCGAGGATATGCCGGACGACTACGTAACGGACGGAGAAGAAATAGTAAAGGCGGCCAATCAAGCTACCAGCAAGATGACCGCCCTGTTTGAGAAGATGATCGCCGCTATTTAGCGATAGCGACCGATCTGGTTTCCCTGATTACAGTGATCTTTACCTGGCCGGGATAAGTCATCTCGTCCTGGATGCGCTGCGCGATATCGGTGGAGAGGTGTGCTGCCTGCTCGTCCGTAATCTCGTCTGCGCCTACTATCACGCGAAGCTCGCGGCCCGCCTGGATAGCGTAGGACTTAGTAACTCCCTTGTAGGAAGCGGCAAGATCTTCCATTCCCTTGAGACGCTTGATGTAGCTCTCGATAACCTCGCGACGGGCGCCGGGGCGTGCGCCGGAAATAGCATCGGCTACGAGCACTAGCGGCGAATAGATAGAGGTCATCTCCATCTCTTCGTGGTGTGCACCGACCGCGTTTACGATCTCGGGACGCTCCTTGTACTGCTCGGCGAGCTTGGCTCCAAGCAGAGCGTGGGGCAGCTCTTCGTCTTCGGTGCTGACCTTTCCGATATCGTGGAGAAGGCCGGCTCTCTTTGCGATCTTCGGGTTGAGTCCGAGCTCGGCGGCGAAGATGGAGGCGATGGAAGCGACCTCACGGGAGTGTTGGAGAAGGTTCTGTCCGTAAGAGGAACGGTATTTCATACGTCCGATAAGGCGGACGAGTTCGAGATTCATTCCGTGGATACCCAGGTCTATGCAGGTGCGCTTTCCGGTCTCAAGGATTTCGTCTTCGAGCTGTTTGCTGACCTTTGCGACTACTTCCTCGATACGGGCGGGGTGTATACGGCCGTCTGTTACGAGCTGGTGAAGAGCGAGGCGGGCGACTTCCCTGCGGACGGGATCAAAGCCAGAAAGGAGGATAGTATCGGGGGTATCGTCTACTACGATCTCAACTCCGGTAGCGGCCTCGAGAGCGCGGATGTTACGGCCTTCGCGTCCGATGATACGGCCCTTGACTTCGTCGTTCTCGATCGGGAAGGTAGTTACTGCGTTTTCGATTGCGGTTTCGGTCGCAGTCCTTTGTATAGTATTGATAACTATTCTCTTAGCTTCCTTGGCGGCATTGAGACGGGCTTCGTCCATCGTGTCGTTGATGTACGAAAGAGCCTCGGTTCTGGCCTCGGCCTTCATATTCTCAACGAGCATTTTCTTAGCCTCTTCAGCGCTCATTCCGGCTACGGTCTCTAGCTGTTTGTTGGCCTGAGCTGTAAGGGCAGCACATTCCGCCTCTTTCTTTGAGAGCTGGTCTCTCTGGGCATTGAGCTGGCCCTTCTGAGAGTCGAGGTCGTGTTGGCGGCGTCCGAGCTCGGACTGAAGCTGATTCAGCTGGGTCTCTTTCGCGCGAACATTGTTTTCGCGGTCGCGGAGCTGATTATTCTTCTCGTTTACCTTGTTTTCGTGTTCTTCTTTCAGCTGAAGGAAATGTTCTTTTGCTTCGAGCATCTTCTTCTGCTTGAGAGACTCGGCTTCCAGAGTAGCTTTCTGGATGATGGCGTCCCCGCGTCCTTTTGCGACGATACGGGTAATCCCTATGTAAAGTGCCAGTGCGAGAACTGCTCCCGCTACGGCTGCGATGATGATGTAAAGTATCATACTGCTGTATATATATTGTGTTATGGTCAAACAAAAAACAGTACCTGCAACTAATGCAGATACTGTCTTGTATAATAACCGTTAGTCCTTGGCTGAAACTTTCATAATGAAAGATTTGGGAGCCTCCCGGTTCAGGCTTCCTGCTGCAAGGCAGGCTTGCTATCGACGGTGAGAACTTACCCGGTTCCGTAGAACTTGTTTGTTAGAGCAAGGAGGAACTAACGGTTTGTCTCTATTTTGTTCAGATAGGCCTTCAACTCCTTCTCGAGTTTGGCGGTTTCATCGGTATTCTGCGCGAGGCCTTTCTTCGCCACGAGCATCGAGATCGTATTTGTCAGCGCCACGAAAACCAGTTTGTCTGCCAGGGTCTGATCCGGATAACGTGTATCGTAATCCGTCAGCATCGAATTTATTTTTTCAGCAGCCAGTCTCATATAGTGTTCTGACTCCTGGGTGGCTACAAGGGTGTATTCCTTGCCGCCTATCTTGAGGGTGATGCTGTGTTTTGTTTGCTCCGACATAATTAACTGGCAATCAGACGGATACACTTGTCAATCTCTTTGATGAGCTTATCTATCCTTTCTTTTGCAGCGGCTTTGTCTCCGTCTGCGGTAAAGGCGCCCGCGAGCTTGTACCGGTCTATCTGTTTTGTCAATTCAGTTATCTGCTGTTTGTATGATGCTACCTCCGACTCCTTGACAACGAGCTTTGCGGCGAGCTCGTCACCGCGATGTTTCTCTGTCTCATACAGGGAAATCAACTGTTCGATGTCTTTTCGAAGGTCGTCAATCATACCCTACAAATATAATTAATTTTCGCTATTTCGTAATCAATTCCACCGAATTCCTGTCGATTTGTACGCAAGCAGCCCCAAGTATCGGGAGCCTGACTGCCAGGCAGTCCTTACCTTCCACCTTAACAAGTTCTACAACTTTTCCCTCCAAAACGCCGCTCTTCACTCTCACCAGGTCTCCGGGAGTGAGCGGGCCGCTTACAACCCTCACCTCGCCGTTCACCGAATCTACCATCTCCCGGAACGCATCCATCTGGGAGTCAGGCACTATCGCAGCCTTGTAGCTTCCCGGCTTTTCGGTAAGATAACGGGGTATATACGGGATCTCGGCCGCGGAGTTGCGGCGCTCGAGTTCTGTACACCGTACGAAGACCATTCGGGGGATGAGCAGACGGTCCACCACTTTCTTTCTGTCCGACCACTGCCTCACTTCCTTGCGGATCGGAACGAACACCTCATAGCCTCGCGCAGAAAGGGCTGCAGCTACATTTTTATCCTGACAGGAACGGGTATAGGCTATGTACCAGTGGAGTTCGTTCATAACATACAAAAATAGCCATTTTTTCTTAACTTTGCTTTGTTATGATAGACAAGATGAGAGTAGCGGCTGTAAGCCCTAAAGTCAAGGTCGCAGACGTCGACTGGAATGTCGGAGAGATTGTAAGGCTCTGTAAAGAAATCGCAACCCGGGATAATCCCTCAGTCATAGTTTTCCCTGAGTTGGCCGTAACGGGCTATACCTGCGGAGATCTGTTCCTTCAGAAAATCCTTATCGACGGAGCTTGGCGCGCCGTCGAAAGACTCTGCAACGAAACAGCCAGCCTGCCTCAGACCCTTGTCGTAGGCTGCCCAGTCCAGCAGGGCGGCGCTCTTTATGATGCCGCGCTGGTAATCCGGCAGGGCGCCGTAATCGGGACAGTCCCCAAGACTAAGCTCAGCGCCCAGGAATCCCGCTGGTTTGCCGAAGGCTCCCCCGCCCCCGCCGCCGTGTTCGATGGCTTCAAGGTTGTAGTCGGAGACATTTCGGGCAGCACGGCAGATGAAAACGGGATCACCATCCGCATCGCCGCCTCCTGCGAGCTAGCCGGCAGGCAGGACAAGCGCAAGGCCGCCCTCGCTGCGGCCCCGGGTGCGGTCGTCTATTGCTCCAACGGCTATGGCGAATCAACCGACGACCTGGTCTGGGCCGGCTCGTCGCTTATCTACGAAAAAGGCCGACTTCTTGCCGAAAACAAGCGCTTCCAGCGGGAATCGAGCTGGATAACGGCCGAGCTCGGAGCAGGCGCCCCCGCAGTCCCGTCCGAGCCGATGGACCGCTGCACGGAAATCTTCAACATCCAGGCAACCGCCCTTATGTCGCGCCTCGAACACATCCGCTGCGACAAATGCGTGATCGGAGTTTCCGGCGGGCTAGACAGTACGCTCGCCCTGCTCGTAATATGCGAGGCCTTCGGCCGCCTTGGCTATGACCGCAAGAACATCTACGGCCTTACGATGCCCTGCTTCGGGACCTCGGACAGGACCCATTCGAACGCCTGGAAGCTGATGGAGGCCCTCGGGATTACGGCCATGGAGATAAACATCGGCGCCGCGGTTTCCCAGCACTTCGCCGACATCGGCCAGGACCCGAATAAACACGACGTAACCTTCGAAAACGCCCAGGCCCGCGAGCGCACCCAGATCCTGATGGACCTCTCGAACAAAGTCGGCGGCATAGTTATCGGGACGGGCGACCTGTCGGAGATTTCGCTCGGCTGGTGTACCTACAACGGCGACCATATGTCTATGTACGGAGTGAACTCGGGCGTTCCCAAGACCCTTATGAGGTCTATGGTACGCCAGATTGCAAAAGGCCACCCGTGCGAGGCCACCCTCATCGATATCGTAGACACCCCCGTCTCCCCCGAACTCGTGCCCGGCCAGGTTACAGAAGACACTATCGGCCCGTACGAACTCCACGACTTCTTCCTGGAGAAAGTAGTTGCGGGTGAGGCTCCGCGCGAGGTTCTCGCAGACGCGGTAGAGACTTTCAAGGGAAGCTACGACTCCCCTACTATTCTGAAATGGCTCAAGACCTTCTACCGCCGCTTCTTTACCCAGCAGTTCAAGAGGGCCTGCAGCCCCTGCGGTCCTAAGGTACTGGACATAAGTCTCTCACCCAGAGGCGATTGGATGATGCCTACGGATGCGAGCGTAGAGCTCTGGCTGAAAGAATTGGATTAACTATTTCCTTCCGAACATCAAGGTCATATCCCTGGATATGGCCTTTTTTGCTTCATCTTCCGGGACGAACTTCCAGTCTCCGAGAAGTACGCGGTCGCCGTCCATCACTACTGGAGGATTGGCGATCGTTTTCGGATCCGCTACACCGTAGATCCAGAAATACTTGAAGATGAGGTCACGGATCTCCGGATAACGGGCTTCGAGCCTGCCGGAGAGCTGTTCGCGGGTAAGGCCGGCGCCTTTGAAGAGAAGGTCGCCGCCGCCGGCAGCGCGGTACGAGGTCATCGCGACTGTATATTCGCGATCGGGGTCGAACGCGCTGCCGTCGGCCATCGAGCTTATCTTCACTCGCGCGCCGTAGGGTTTGGTGACATCTACCGTGTAGTTGATTCCCGAAGCGCTGTCGAAGTTGTAGCTTCTCTCAACGAAGGACCAGCCTATCTGGTCGTTTCTCGGATCCGAGCGGGGAACGATATTAAGCACATTCCCTCCCGGCTTCAGGGTCTGAATCCACTTGTCGTACGAGCGTTCGAGATAGCCCTTGATCTCGCTGCCGGTAAGGCGCAATACATACAGGGCATTCTCGAAGGGGTAGATTGTAAACAAATCGTTGAAGATTACAGGACCCGCAGGGACTGTCTTATTGAAGGTCAGCGGGGCTGCGAACGATATGTCTGCGCCAGAGAAAGTACGGCAAACGTAGTGGATGAAATCTGTGTAGAAGCAGCGACCGGCAAAAGCCTCGCGGGTAACCATAGGCGCTGTAATGGTACCGACCTCCATTGAGGTGAACTGCCTGACTTCGGCGAAGTCGTGGGCAAAGGCCGCCCTCATCTTCGGATCCGCCTTAGTCTTGTCTACTCTTACGATTGAAGGTTTGATAGTCTTGTTGCCCTGCTTGTCTATTGAAATAACGGTGTGGCTGAAATTGTAGGCTTTAGAGCCGGTATTGACAAGGGCTATCGAATCGGAAGATTCCATCCAGGGGCGGTGGTCGTGGGACGAGACGACGAGGTCTACTCCACTCAGGGTGTTGAAAAGATCCAGGGCCTGGGCCTCAAGGGCCTGACCGTCTCCTTCCCCTACTGCGCTGTGGAGAGCGACTATAGTTACATCCGGCTTCACCTTCGCTTTAATGAGGTCAACCCTCTGCTGGACAAAAGGCACCAGAGAGACGAATTCCATTCCGGACCATATTGAAGGGTCGAGCCATTCGGCCATATTCGCGTTTGTGTAGCCAAGCACCAGAACTTTCAGCCCGGCTTTTTTGAACACCTTGTACTCGGGCCAGTAAGATGTCCCGTCGGGCTTGATGGCGTTTCCGGCGAGGAACGGGATACCGCGGGCATCCAGCTCCCTTGTAACGCGGTCATAGACCGAGTGTCCGGTCTCGACGTCGTGATTTCCTACTACAATCGCATCATACTTCATATAGTCGGCGATCCGGACGAAAAGGTGTTCGGTAAGAGTATCGATGTAGTTGAAATAATAGGTCGCATTGTCTCCCTGAAGACAATCTCCGGCATCCAGCAAAAGGACATTTCCGGGGCCGTCTGCTTTACGGATACTGTCTACATAGTAATTGACTGCCATAAGGCTGGGGACCTGTCTGCCTCCGAAATAGGTACTGTCGAACCAGGCGCCGTGGACATCGTTGGTAGTAATGACGTGAAGAGTCCCCTGTTTCGGGCTACACGATAAGGCGGAAATGAATGCTATGACTAGAAGCAGGTTGTAGGTTTTTCTCATAATATGTCAAATAGAAGGGAGAATCTTTGTTCGGAGCCCAGCAATCCTTCGCTTCCCCAGTGGTAGCGGAGGCTGAGCTTTATGTCGAGTTTGCGGGTAATGCGGGGAGCCCAGTAGAGTTCTGTAAGGTCGTAGAAGCCTTTGTAGAACTTCGAACCGCGGTAGAGCATATCTCCGTAAAGGTGTCCGGCGGAGTCTGTCCAATCGTAGAACGGAAGCATATTCTCCGTATAGGAAGTTACGTTGCGAACGCCCAGACTTCTCCATTGGGCTTTAGCCTCGAGTTCTCCACCGAAAGGCAGTCTTAGGTCATCCAGAAGGCGTTCTCTCTGGTAACTGCCCAGAGCGCTGAGTTTCAGGCTTAGTTCGGAGTGTTCGCTTTCCGCCGCGAAATCGTACTTGATGAAGGCTTGAAGATGATGATTGTCTACCACACCCGGGGCTTCTACGCTGCCGGCATAATGATAGAAACTGCCTGCCCATCCGAGCGAGAAGGCGGGGACTATATTCCAACTGCCGTAACTGAGAATCTGGAAACGCTCCTTACGGGTATTGCCGTATTTTCCCATCCAGTCCAGGGCGAGCTCGGTAGTAAAACCGCCTTTGGAGTAACCCAGGTACGCTCCGTCAAGGTTGAAATCGGTTTCTATCGTCTCCTCGCTCATCAAAAGTTCGCTGTAGACACCCTTTACGATCTTTCTGGGATAAGAGCCTACTACGGCAATGAAGGTTTTATTTCCGTCGTTGAAATTGGACTCGAAGAAGATAGGGATATCATCAACTATATCCCTAAGGGAATTGATTTTAGTTCCCATCTGTTTTACCAGGTCCGCTCCGAAAACCAGATTGTAGGTCAAGTTCTCGTTCTGGACAAAAGTCCAGCCGAAGAGGTTGCTCACCCGGACGAAGTGAATAGTCTCAGAAGGGATATATGCGTTGCGCGAACGGGCGAATTCGTGATTGTCGAATACATAGTTTAGGCCCGAGCCTGTAAAGAACTTGCCCTGAGCACACAGAGTCAGAGTTGACAAGAAAGTCAACAAAAAAACTGTATACAGGCGCCTTTTCATTTTCAACCTCAAATTTAATCAGATTTTGTGTAAATTTGCGGCTCATTCAAAAAGAAAACGTCGATTATGTTCGAAAATCTCAGCGAAAGGCTTGAGCGCTCATTCAAGATACTGAAAGGTGAAGGCAAAATCACCGAAATCAACATTTCCGAGACCCTGAAGGAAGTCCGCAGGGCCCTCCTGGATGCCGATGTAAGCTATAAGGTAGCAAAGGAGTTCTGCGACAACGTTAAGAAGAAGGCCATCGGCCAGAATGTCCTTACCGCGGTCAAGCCTCAGCAGATGATGGTGAAGATAGTCCACGACGAACTCGTGGAGTTTATGGGCAGCCAGGAAGTGGGCCTCAATCTGAAGGGATCCCCCGCCGTCATCCTGATGGCCGGTCTCAACGGTTCCGGTAAGACCACCTTCAGCGCCAAGCTCGGCCTCTACCTGAAGAAGAAGGGCAAGAAGGTCCTGCTCGCTGCGTGCGACACTTTCCGTCCTGCCGCTATCGAGCAGCTAAAGACCCTCGCCGAAGGAATCGGCCTGCCCGTCTTCTCGATCGACGGCGAGTCCGACCCTGTAAAGGTAGCCCAGGCCGCGATTGCCCAGGGCCGGCGGGACGGGATGGACATAGTCATAGTCGATACCGCAGGCCGTCTGGCCGTGGATCAGGAGCTGATGGACGAAATCAGGGCGATGCACAAGGCGTGCGAACCCAGCGAAACTCTCTTCGTCGTTGATGCTATGACCGGTCAGGACGCCGTTCTGAGCGCCACCGCCTTCAACGAAGCGATTGACTACGACGGAATCGTCCTTACGAAGCTGGACGGCGACACCCGCGGCGGTGCGGCCCTCTCGGTCAAGGCCGTCAGCGGTAAGCCCGTGAAGTTTGTAGGTACGGGCGAGAAGATGGAGGCGATCGACGTCTTCCACCCATCGCGTATCGCAGACAGGATCCTCGGAATGGGCGATGTCGTTTCCCTCGTAGAGAAAGCCCAGGAGCAGTACGACGAAAAGCAGGCCCGCGAACTGAAGAAAAAGGTCGCTAAAGGCAAGTTCAATTTCAACGATTTCTACGATCAGATCCAGCAGGTCAGAAAGATGGGCGACATCAAGGACCTCGCAGGGATGCTCCCCGGAGTAGGAAGCGCGATGAAAGACGTAGACATTGACAACGACAAAGCCTTCAAGGGAACTGAAGCCATCATCAAGAGTATGACTCCCTACGAGCGCGAACACCCCGAGGTTCTCAACGGATCGCGCCGCCGCCGCATCGCCGCCGGTTCAGGAACTACTATCGCAGACGTCAACCGCCTGATAAAGCAGTTCGAAGGTTCTCAGAAGATGATGAAGATGGCTATCGACGGATCGCTGCAGAATCGTCTGAAAGGTTTGAGATAACTATTCCAGATACCTTTCTCTCAGTACTTGAATATCCCGGTCTGTAAGACCGATAACCTCGCGCAGGTATCCCTCCAGCGAGCCGTACTGCCTGTCTACCTCGTCCAGAGCCAGGATAAAGTTCTCGGTGTTGGCTCCCAGGAAAGCCTTGACCACCCCGATTTCGTCTTCCTTGCCGCCCCAGAAACGGACGCGGCGGGAGTATTTCTTTACGTCGGCTCCATAGACGTGGTTGGTGGCGTCGAAATCGGAGATTATCGTATCCCTGTCGGCGCCCAGAGCGGCCAGCAGCAGGGCTGAGGCAATACCAGTACGGTCTTTACCCTGAGTGCAGTGATATAGGACGGCACCTTTTTCAGCGCTGAGGACAAGGCGGAAGAATTCCGCAAACTGACTTTGACACTCTGGGCTGAAAAGGAGCACGGGGTACATATTGCGTGCGACTGCCTTCGCCTTGTCGTTGAAAGCGGCCATCACTATTATTTTCTTAACGTCGAACTTTTTCCTGCCCGTGAACTTTTTCTTTTCTTCTTCAGTCGCATTTGCGGCAACATTGCCGCTGGCATCTATGGGCAGACTGATATACTGCGCGCCTTCTACCGTCTTGTTGACCTTCCCGGCCTTCTCTTCTTCCTTGCGGAAGTCTATAACCGTTGTTAGCGGCAAGCCCGCGAGATAGCGGAGGTCGGAGCCTGTCGCCTCAGCAAGATGTGCGGAACGGATCAGACGTCCGTCCCTGACCCGGCGACCGTCAGCAGTTTTGTAGCCCCCGAGGTCGCGGGCATTGACGATGCCCCTGACCGGGAGGAACTGCTGGACGAGTACCGAGGTCTTAGACATAAAACTTTTTAATGAGCCGCTTGATAATCACCCCGAAGAAGATCTGTTCGGCAAGGTTGTCTTTGTGGAACTCGTAACACAGAACCATATCCATGGCTGCGAACTTACCGGCCAGGCGGTCAAATTCGGAGTGATCTTCCTTCCCGGTATAGGCCTTTGCGAAAGCATCCCAGAAGCGATGCAACTGATCCTCGCCCATATGGAAGATTCCCTGAACCTGCCTCATCGACGCATATGTGTTGCATATCTGGAACAGGTGTCCGATATCGAACATTGGATTTCCATAGCCGAAACGGTCGAGATCTATCCAGAAGGACCGATCTGCGGAAAGAACCAGGTTACCCATATTGAAATCGCCGTGGATACAGGTGTTCTTATCCTCGATAGTCTCCGCAAAAGCTCTCAGGACAGATAGATTCTTCTTGCTTACGAAACGCACCTTTTCGAAAGAGTTCATCAACTGTTCTTTGCGACTCGGGAAGATGGTCG
Organism: Bacteroidales bacterium; assembly: GCA_016286145.1. Taxonomy (GTDB): domain Bacteria; phylum Bacteroidota; class Bacteroidia; order Bacteroidales; family UBA932; genus Cryptobacteroides. The sequence continues at coordinate 25,980 of JAEESD010000005.1, forward strand.
TATCGCATGGGGTTGCGAACAACTCCTTTCCTCTGGCGCAGAGAAGCTCCGCCATCTCTTCAATCCTTTCCGGTTCGTCGTGACAAATGCGGGAAAGGGACTTTTTGTGCGTAATTTTCTCGGTGATGGTACCGTAAGAATCTCCTACACGGACTATTTCCTTAGCTTCGGGTACCGGGAGTCCCAGTTTCCTTACCGCAGTAGAGACGTTGTACTCTTTCTGGGCGAATTCCAGCGTGTCCAGACCCTTTTTATTAATCTTAAGTATGACGCCCGGATCGGAAGGATTGTCAAATACCTTCCCGTTTCCGCCCTCGCCCACCTGACGCCAAGCGGAAATGTCTATTTCACGATAATTCATATGCTGTTAAACGAGGCCCTGCTCCATCATTGCGGTCGCGACCTTCATAAAGCCGGCGACGTTTGCTCCGCGGACATAGTCGATAGTTCCGTCTTCGCGGGTACCGTATTTGACGCAATTGGAATGGATATCGGTCATAATTCGGCGCAGGTAGGAATCTACCTCCTCGGCCGTCCATTTCTGGCGCATAGAGTTCTGGCTCATCTCGAGGCCGGAGGTTGCTACGCCGCCCGCGTTCGAAGCCTTACCGGGCGAGTAGAGCAGGCCGGCGCCCTGGATGATCTTGATTGCCTCCGGGGTCGAGGGCATGTTCGCTCCTTCGGCCACACACCAGCAGCCGTTGTCTACAAGGGCCTGGGCATCCGCCGCCTCGATCTCGTTCTGAGTCGCGCAGGGCAGGGCGATGTCACACTTGATCTTCCACGGACGCTCGCCGGGGAAATAGGTAGCGGTCGGATATTTCTGGGCGTATTCGCTGATTCGGCCGCGCTTGACGTTCTTGAGGAAGAAGACGTACTCGAGCTTTTCTTCGGTAAGGCCGTCGGGATCATAGACAAAGCCGTCGCTATCCGACAGGGTCACTACCTTCGCCCCCAGCCTCATCGCTTTCTGGGCCGCATACTGGGCCACATTTCCGGCGCCGGAGATAAGGACTGTCTGGCCATTGAAGCTCTTGCCGCGGGTCGCGAGCATCTGCTCGGCGAAATAGCAGAGACCATAGCCGGTCGCCTCGGGCCTGATGAGGCTTCCGCCCCACGTCTGGCCTTTTCCCGTAAGGGTTCCGGTAAACTCGTCGCGCAGGCGCTTATACTGGCCGAACATGAAGCCGATTTCGCGGCCGCCGACTCCGATATCGCCGGCAGGGACGTCTGTATCCGGGCCGATATGGCGCTGGAGCTCGGTCATAAAGCTCTGGCAGAAGCGCATCACTTCAGCGTCTGACTTGCCGCGGGGGCTGAAGTCTGATCCGCCTTTCGCTCCGCCCATAGGCAGGGTCGTAAGCGCGTTTTTGAAAGTCTGTTCGAATGCGAGGAACTTCATAATCGAGAGGTTCACGCTGGCGTGGAAGCGGATACCGCCTTTGTACGGGCCAATCGCGCTGTTCATCTGGACACGGAAGCCGCGGTTGATGCGGACTTCGCCTTCGTCGTCCATCCAGGGGACGCGGAAGATGATGACGCGCTCAGGCTCCACCATCCTTTCCATAATCTTGGCGTCCAGGAAGTGGGGATAGGCTTCGAGGGTCGGAGCTACTGCTTCGAGTACCTCTCTTACTGCCTGATGAAACTCTGATTCTCCGGGATTCTTGGCGACGAGAGCGCCCATGAATTCGCTGACGTACTTTTCGGTAAACGCTGACATAACTATAGGATTTCGAACAAAACAATTTCAAATATACTTATTAATTTCTAACTTTGAGCCCATGGCAGACAATTATCTGGAGAAAAGAGCCGAAGAAATAAACAGCGGGAAAAAGAGTACCGCCGGCCCTAAAAGAGCCTCTTTAGACACCCTCGTAAGGCTCAACCGCAGCGTAAGAGGATATGATCAGAGTTATGTGGTCCATCAGCGTCAGCTCGAGGCGATGGTGGCCGTAAACCCTAAGGTCGCATCGTCCGTGAACCAGCAGGCCCTTCGCTTCCATCTGGTGACCAAGGGCCCGGAGGCAGACGAAATCAACCGTCATATCAAGATGGGCCGTGCGCTGCCCGAGCTCCATCTCCCGTTCCCCGGAACCGAGCCCGAAGCGTTTATCGTAGTCTGCACAACCAAGCCCGAGAATCCGGGTCTTCTTATCGACCTTGGGATTTCGGTCCAGACTATGCTGCTTAAGGCCGTGGATCTTGGGCTCAGGGGCCTGATTATCCGCAATTTCGACCATGCCGCCCTTCAGGCCGGCCTGGGTCTGCCGCTTGAGCCTATCTGTGTAGTTGCGGTAGGTAAAAGCGCCGAGAAGATAGAACTGGTGGAAATCAAAGCCGGAGAATCCATCAAGTATTATAGGAAAGACGGAGTACACTACGTACCGAAACTCCGCGTTGAAGACATAATCATCTAATTATGCAGATCTCTCAAAGAGCGAACAACATGCCGAGTTCCCCTATCAGGAAGCTCGCAAAATACGCCGATGCCGCCAAGCGTAACGGAATCCACGTCTACCATCTCAACATCGGACAGCCTGATATCAAGACACCCGAATGTGCTCTGGACGCCGTAAGACATCTGGACCGTTCGATCCTTGAGTACAGCCCTTCTCAGGGTTACAAGGCCCTCAGGACCAAGATGGTCAGCTACTACGCCAACTACGGGATCGACCTCAGCCCGGACGAGATCATCATTACTTCCGGAGGCTCCGAGGCGGTAATGTTCGCATATATGGCCTGCCTCAATCCCGGCGACGAGATTATCGTTACGGATCCTTCGTATGCCAACTATATGGCATTCGCTATCAGCTGCGGCGCCGTAGTAAAATCCGTCAAGACCTCTATCGAAGACGGCTTCAAGCTTCCTCCGATGGAGAAGTTCGAGGAGCAGATTACCGAGAGGACAAAGGCTATCCTTATCTGCAACCCCAACAACCCTACGGGCTACCTGTACAGCAAGAAGGAAATGATGCGCCTTCGCGACCTGGTAAAGAAATACAATCTGTATTTGTTCAGCGACGAAGTCTACCGCGAGTTTATCTACACTAAGGCTCCGTATATCAGCGCCTGTCACCTCGAGGGTATCGAGGAGAATGTAGTCCTGATCGATTCGGTCAGCAAGCGCTACAGCGAGTGTGGAATCAGGATTGGCGCCCTCATTACCAAGAACAAGGCGGTCCGCGAGGCCGTGATGAAGTTCTGCCAGGCCCGTCTAAGCCCGCCCCTAGTAGGTCAGATAATAGCCGAGGCCAGTCTGTCTACTCCTCAGGAGTATATGGACGAAGTCTACGACGAGTACCTCAGCCGCCGCAACTTCCTTATCAACGGACTGAACAAGATCCCCGGAGTCTATTCTCCCACCCCTATGGGAGCCTTCTATACGATGGTCCAGCTCCCGGTAGACGATGCAGAGAAGTTCTGCATCTGGTGTCTAACCGATTTCAGCTACGAAGGACAGACCGTAATGATGGCCCCGGGTTCAGGCTTCTACACCGATCCCGAAGAAGGCCGCAATCAGGTCCGTATGGCTTATGTGCTGAATAAAGATGACCTCGGCAAAGCGCTTGTAGTGCTCTCCAAGGCCCTCGAAGCCTACAACAGCCGCGAGGCTGAGTAGCTGAGAATATCTACGTCCACTGTCTCAAGCAGAGGACTCTTAGACATATCCTGAGGATTTGTTCCGGGAACCCCCTGAGGAACATCCATCCCGAGAAGAGCGAAAAGTTGGGTCCAATAGACCGGTATTTCGCCCTTTTCGTTTTTCCAGTTCATAGGTTTCTCTTCGAACAGGAACTCGTTCTGCGGACCGAGATAACTATCGCGCACGAGTTCCGAGCAGTACATAGCGCCGTTGTCCGGCAGGAAACGCATATCATAGGGCTGGCCGCAGAACTTTTTTGCATTTTCTATCCATTGCCCTGCCAACTTGTTGTTTTTCAGCCTTTTGACGATATAGACGGGCTGCGAGCCGTCTTTCAGGGTAAACTGCTTGATAGTGCTGTCCAGCGGATGGCGGTCGGTCCCATACTTGAGGGTAGCATCGATTACGTACGGGCGGTCTTCTGCCATCTCGATTATAGCGACGTGGATGAGGTTGAGCCCGCCCCCTCCGGTCGCGGCAGAGATTGCCCCGTCCATACTCTCTTCGCTTATCGAATAATCCTGGGGTATCCCCATGAACACTAGATCACCGGTCTGGAGACCCTTCGGGGTGCAAGATAGAGCGATGAGCGCAATGCCCATCATCATCAAAAATCGTTTCATACCGTAAAGATACGAACAATTATCCCTTTGCCTTCGCCATCCTTTCAATTTTTTCAACATCCAACCCAAATACTCTGGCCAATTGTTTCGGGGTGGTTTTCCGCGTATGATCTATGTAGGGAATCAGCCTGCTTTTCTGTTCTACACTTAGTTCGTCCAGACATTTTTTAAACCATCGTTCCGAAACTTCGTTTACCGATTTGTACAATTCAGTATCGGAGACCATCACGTAAGGCCGTTCTTCGAGACTGTAATGCATTTCCGCCACATTGACTGCGCCTATAGTTCTCAGAAAAAACGCCTGGTCGTTCTCAAACGCCTGCTCCAGATAGGTGTGATCGCAGAAACTCTCGGGTATAAGACAACCCTCAGAGTCGATGAGCCAAGGTACGCGGTCCAGCTTTTCGCCGGTGTGCATAATTCGCTCTATTTCTCTGGATTTTAGAAGGCTTACTCGTTTTGCATCGAGGGATCCTTTTTCGCCAGTCTGAAAGGCAGCCTGGTAGCCAGACCACTTGTATTCGTTAACGTTGCATCCATTATCCAAGGCATTCCTAGGAATATACGCCAAGACATTTCTAACGTACCAATCAGTGTCCAGATAAAGGGCCTTGGTTTCTGTCCCTTCAAGAGTATTTCTTTCACCATACCTTCTACTAAACCACATAGAATATACCTTCTTGATATCCTGTGCATAGGCCTCGGCATCGGAATGTGTAGTTGCCAATATCGCGACGTGGCAGTGATTGGAGACAGCAGCATAGATGATAACAATCACGTTGCACCTCCAAGCTGATACACAGATAACTTTAACCATGGTGTCATAATCGCGATCATCTCGGCATAAGACGACAGTCTCCAATCCTTTTATACAAACGTGAAACGGGTAGACAGTACAGACATTACCGTCCGGCAATGCCCTAATAACTGTGCGACGCATAATTAACTGCGCATTTTCGGTGGTTGAACTCCGGGAGCAAAGGTCATTACTTTGATTCCACGGCGTTCCATTTCCTTTTGTGCATCCATAAGGGCACGGGCCAGATGTTTAGAGTCCAGTTCGAGCACCTTCAGCATTTCTTTTCTGTTCACGCAGACGGACAAATCGGCAATGGCCAGCGCACGTATCATTGCCAATACCTCTTTTTCGTTCCCTCCCCAAAGTGTTGTCACCATTGCCAAAGCGATGGAAGTAAGAAGGGTGGTTGCTTCTAAATCCGACCCTAATTTGATGTCTGTGTTGAAACGGATGTCGCGGTCTCCATATTGGAGCACTTCTAAGATCTTTTTCATAGTAAATAAAGTTTGGATTAATAATTATGCAGCAAAAGTATGAAAAGAGTTCTCTTGAAACAAGAATTCTTGCCGTTATTTTCTGCTTTTTGCGGAAGGTCCCTTTTTGAGAGCGGGACCTTCCGCAGAGGAAATGCTTCAGAGATAGTCCTACGACAAAATGCTTGCGGAAGGTCCCCGGTAAAAATGGAGACCTTCCGCAAACGATAGCGGGACCTTCCGCAAATGGAGGTAAGACCTTCCGCAAAACGGGCTGGAAAAGTAGCTACCTTCCCTTATACATATCTTCGTAGTACTTCTGGTAGTCGCCGGAAGTAACGTTGTCCATCCACTCCTGGTTGTCCAGATACCAGCGGACCGTCTTCTCGATACCTTCCTCGAACTGGAGGGAAGGCTCCCAACCGAGTTCGCGCTGAAGTTTCGAAGAATCGATGGCGTAACGAAGGTCGTGTCCTGCACGGTCCGTAACGTAGGTGATGAGGTCCATATCGGCACCCTCGGGACGTCCGAGCAGACGGTCTACAGTGTTGATGAGGACCTTGATGATGTCTATGTTCTTCCACTCGTTGAAGCCGCCGATGTTGTAGGTCTCGGCTATCTTTCCCTGGTGGAAAATCACATCGATGGCGCGGGCGTGGTCGACTACATAGAGCCAGTCGCGGACATTTTCTCCCTTACCGTAGACAGGGAGGGGCTTACGATGACGGATGTTGTTGATAAACAGAGGGATGAGTTTCTCCGGGAACTGATAGGGGCCGTAGTTGTTCGAGCAGTTGGTCACGATAGTCGGCAGGCCGAAAGTATCGTGGAACGCGCGGACGAAGTGATCGGAAGAAGCCTTGGCAGCCGAATACGGGCTGTGGGGCTGGTACTTCAGATCTTCAGTGAAGAACTTCTCGCCGTATGCGAGGTGATGCTCTCCGCTGGAGGCCTTTGTAGTAAACGGGGGCTCGATACCCTCGGGGTGAGTCATCTCAAGAGCGCCGTAAACCTCGTCTGTACTGATGTGGTAGAAGCGCTTCCCTTCCCAGTTGCCGTCCCAGCAGGCTTTCGCGGCCTGAAGCAGCGACAGGGTTCCCATCACGTTTGTCTGAGCAAAGGTGAAAGGGTCCTTGATGGAGCGGTCGACGTGGGACTCGGCGGCGAGGTGGATGATGCCGTCTACATTTTCGGAACGCATCAGATTCAGGACACCCTCGAAATCGCAGATGTCCATCTTCACAAACTTGTAGTTAGGCCTGTCCTCGATATCTTTCAGGTTAGCGAGATTACCGGCGTAGGTAAGCTTGTCGAGATTGATGATTTTATAGTCCGGGTATTTAGTTACGAACAGACGGACTACATGAGAGCCGATGAAGCCGGCGCCTCCGGTGATGAGTATGACTCTTTTCATAGGATATCAAAAAAGGAAACCGGCCTATTCCTCAGCCGGTTTCATTGTGGTGTAAACGTTGGTGACGTCTTCATCGTCTTCCAACAGGCCCGTAAGTTTATCGAGGGTCGCGCGCTGCTCGGGGGTAACGTCCTTCAGATCTACGTTAGGGATCTGTTCGAAGCCTCCGGAGATAAGCTCGAAGCCGTTCTCCTCGATGTACTTCTGGATTGAACCATAGGCGGTAGGCTCGCCGTAGATGCAGATGACCTTTGTTTCGTTGTCGTCTTTATCTACCTCGACCTGCTCGAAGAGTTCCTCGACTCCGAAGTCGATGAGCTCGAGCTCGAGTTCTTCCAGATCGATACCTTCTTTTTCCTTGACACGGAAGGTACACTTCCTGTCAAACATAAAGGCAACGCTGCCGTTTGTTCCAAGGGAACCGCCGCATTTGTTGAAGTAGCTGCGGACATTGGCAACAGTACGGGTATTGTTGTCTGTAGCTGTCTCTACCAGATAGGCGATGCCGAAAGGACCGAAGCCTTCGTAGACGACTTCCTTGAAGTCTCCCTGCTTGCTTTCGGTTGCTTTCTTGATAGCGCGCTCGATGTTCTCCTTAGGCATCTGCTCTGCGCGAGCCTCGGCCATCAGAGCACGGAGACGCGGGTTACCGGTGACATCCGGACCGCCCTGCTTTACGGCGATGGTGATTTCCTTTCCGAGTTTTGTGAAGGTACGGGCCATATGACCCCACCTTTTCAACTTACGTTCCTTACGGAATTCAAACGCTCTTCCCATAGTCAGGATTTATTTTGCGAGGTTGATGTACTTGTCGATCTCATATCCCTCGATGCTCTGAGGATACTTCTCCTTTACGATCTCGAAGGTCTTGATGGCCTTCTCGTTGTCTCCGAGCTGAATGTAGACCTGGCCGGCCTTTACGAGGTATTCTGCAGCGAACATATTGTCTGCTTCTGCGGCGGCTTTCTCGTAGAGTTTTACAGCCTTATTGTAGTCCTCGAGAGCTACATAGCAGTCTCCCTGAAGGGCGAGTCCGCGGGCGGCGAGGATGGGATCCTTACCCTTGTACTTCTTAAGATTCTCCAGAGCGTCTTCCCAGTTACCGAGCTGAGCGTTGCAGATACCGGCATAGAGATAGACTGCCTTTCCGGCCTTTGCGCCGTATTCGTCGATGATCTGAGCAAATCCGAGTACGTTTCCGTCTCCGTTAAGAGCAAGCTCGAATTCTCCCTGCTGGAAGTTGAGCTCTGCAGGGAAAGCTGCCTCCTGAGCTTCCTTAGCCTGAGGGGCATAGATAAACTTGCTGTAACCGAGGATAGCGAGACCCACTACGAGGATGCAGATGATCACTCCCCAGATAGTCTTTTTGTGTTCGTTGTAAAACTGCTCAGCGCCGGAGATAGTTGCAGCCATCTCCTCGTTCTGGAGTTTCTCTTCTTTCTTGATTTTAGTTGCCATATTGATGTTGATTAATTTTCGTTATTGAGCCGACAAAAATACGGATTTCTCGGAAATTTTGCAATACGGACACAATTTGGTATATTTGTAGGTTAGGAAATAAAATCAAACCAGATATGAAACGCGTACTTACCTTCATCGCGGCCGCTTTCCTTTGCGTCTCGCTTTTCTCCCAGGAGAATCCCCTCTGGCTCCGAAAGAGCGCCATCTCCCCAGACGGCAACCTGATTGCCTTCTCATACCAGGGAGACATCTTTACAGTCCCGTCTTCCGGCGGAGAAGCCAGACAGATTACTGCGAACGCCGCATATGACTCCGATCCGATCTGGACCCCGGACGGAAAACAGATAGTATTCAGTTCGGTCCGCGAACTTTCAAAAGACATTTGGGTAGTTTCCGCCCAGGGCGGCGCTGCGACCCGCCTTACAACCTACGCCGGCGCCGAAACCCCGCTCACGGTAACCGCCGACGGCCTCGTCTATTTCCAGGCCAACATCCAGGCGGATCCCTCGTTTGACGGATTCCCCGGAGACCCTCAGGTCTATACTGTAAGCCTCAAGGACAAAAAGATAAGTCTGGTCAGTTCCATCACTATGTCGGCTATGTCCGTGAATTCAGATGGAACCATCATCTACGAAGACTACAAAGGTTACGAAGATCCTCTTCGCAAACACCACACATCTTCAGTTACGCGCGATATCTGGAAGTACCTTCCCAAGAAGAACCAGTTCCAGAAACTGACCTCTTTCGAAGGCGAAGACCGCAACCCTGTCTTTACAAAAGACGGAAGGGAGTTTTATTTCCTCAGCGAAAAGGGCGGCAACCTCAATGTCTGGCACTCTATCCTCAACGCTCCCGAGGCGCTGGACCAGGTAACAAACCTCCCTACTCACCCGGTAAGGAATCTCTCCATCTCGGGGGGCGGAGTACTCGCCTTCTCCTATAACGGCGAACTCTATACCTGCACCCCCGGCGCTCAGCCCGTCAAGGTAGCTATCACTATCCGTAAAGACAGCAACGAGCGCGAGAAGATCCTGAGGAACATCTCCGACGGCGCGAGGGAGCTCGCAGTCAGCCCGAACGGCAAGGAGATCGCTCTGGTGGCCCACGGCGATGTCTATGTAGTCGCCCCCGAGCAAAAAACTACCCGCCGAATTACCAACACCCCCGAACAGGAGCGCGGGGTTAGCTTTGGCGAGGAAGGAAAATCCCTCTACTACGCTGCCGAGCGCGACGGAGAGTGGGCAATCTGGAAGACCGAACTGGTCCGTAAGGAAGACAAATACTTCACCTTCAGCTACGAAACAAAAGAAACCCGATTCACCAAGAAGGGTCAGACCTGTTTCCAGCCTCAGGTATCGCCTGACGGAAAATGGGTAGCCTTCCTTCGCGACAGGACCGAACTCGTAATAAAGAGCACCAGCGGCAGCAAGGAAAAATCGCTGCTCAAGGATACCAATTACTCCTACCAGGACGGTGATCAGGAATTCGAATGGAGTCCTGACAGCCGCTCTATACTGGTCCAGTATCAGGCAAACGGAGGCTGGCACTCAGTAGATGTAGCCCTTATCGACATCGAGAGCGGAAAGGTTACCGACCTTACCAACAGCGGATACAACGACGAATCATTCCGCTGGACTCTCGGAGGTAAGGCAATGACCTGGATGACAGACAAATACGGTTTCAGGAGCCACGGAAGCTGGGGCGCCGAGGAAGACATCTACATTATGTTCTTCGACCCCAAGTCCCAGGCTGAATTCATCCGTTCGAAGGAAGAAGAGAGCATAGCTAAACTCCTTACCCCGGAACCTAAGAAAGATGCCAAGGGCGACAAGAAGAAGAATAAGAAAGAAGAGAAGAAAGACAGTTCTAAGGTGGATAATAAGAAGCCTGTCGAACTCAACCTTGAGAACCTCGAAGACAAATCCATCCGCCTTACTCCCTTCTCCGGTAGCTACGGCGACTATTATCTTACCGAAGACGGAAACAAGCTGTATTTCGTACGCCGTGGAGACAAAGGCCGCGATCTTTGCTGCATAGACATCAAGGAGCGCGAGATCAAGGTCGTAAGACCCGGCGCCGGCGGCCGCCTCTTCCCTACCAAGGACGGCAAGACAGTCTATATCCTCGGCCGCGGAATCAGCAAGCTCAACACTATGAGCGACAAGATCGAGCCGGTAGTATTCAACAGCGAGTACGATTACCAGCCCGCAGCAGAGCGCAATTACATCTTCAACCACACCTGGAAACAGGTAGACGAGAAGTTCTACGACAAATATATCCACGGACTCGACTGGGCTTCGATGAAGACCAACTACGAGAAGTTCCTCCCTTATATCACTAACAACTTCGACTTCCAGGACCTTTTGAGCGAAATGCTCGGAGAGCTTAACGGTTCGCATACTGGCGCACGCTATCGTCCCGGTGCGGCCCTTAACACGGGCCATCTCGGAGTCCTTTTCGGAACACCTAAGAAGGGGGGCAAGGGCCTGCTCATCACCGAAGTTCTGCCCGGCAGTGTTCTGACTTTGGCAGATCCCGAAATCAAGGCCGGAGACATCATCCTCGCCATCGACGGAAAGGAAATAGAGGAAGGAACTGAGTGGTTCGACGCCCTGCTTAATAAAGCAGGAGACAGAATCCTCGTAAGAGTAAAGAAAGAGAAGTCAAAGGAGCCTGTAGACCTGTTCGTCACCCCTACAAGGTCCGATGCCGACGCCCTCTATCTGAGGTGGGTACGCCAGAGAGAAGAAATAGTTGAGAAACTCTCCGGCGGCCGTATCGGCTACGTCCACGTCGAAGGAATGAACTCTCCCAGCTTCCGCGAGGTTTATTCGAAAGCCCTCGGAAAATACAGGAACTGCGAAGCCCTTATCGTAGACACCCGTCACAACGGCGGCGGCTGGCTCCACGACGACCTCGCAACCTTCCTCTCCGGAAAGGCATACCTGGAATTCCGCCCGCGCGGACAATACATCGGAACCGAGCCTTTCAACAAATGGACTAAACCCAGCTGCGTCCTGATGGGAGAAGACAACTACTCAGACGCCTGCGGCTTCCCTTATGTCTACAAAACTCTCGGTCTTGGAAAACTCATCGGCGCCCCCGTGCCCGGAACAATGACCGCAGTGTGGTGGGAAACCCAGATCGATCCTACCCTTGTCTTCGGTATCCCTCAGGTAACCAGCTGGGGCCTTGCTGAGGGCAGGCCGCTCGAGAACCTCCAGATTGAGCCGGACATCCTTGTCTACAATACTCCCGAAAGTATGGTCAAGGGTCAGGATCTCCAGCTCGAAGCCGCTGTTGCGGAAATGCTCTCTCAGATAGATGGAAACAAGAAAAAGTAAACTAGTAATCATACCTACCTACAACGAGATTGAAAACGCCGAGAAAATCATACGCGCCGTTTTCGCTCTCGAGGGTGGATATCATATCCTCATCATAGACGATGGCTCTCCTGACGGTACTGCAAAAGCCGTCCAGAAGATCAGCAAGGAGTTTCCCGACCGTCTGTTCCTTATCGAACGCGCGGGAAAACAGGGGCTTGGAACCGCCTACATTACCGGCTTCAAATGGGCCCTGGGGAAAGGCTACGACTACATCTTCG
>JAEESD010000006.1 GCA_016286145.1 Bacteroidales bacterium
TGGGCGCCCTGGTCGTAGGCCGCTACTTCGAAGGAGCAGCGGGTGCGGGTCGAAGTCTTCTCGAAAATCAGCGCGATGTTCTTACCGACGAGGGTTTTGTGTTCGCGTCCGGCCTTCTTGTCGGCCTTGAGCTCTGCTGCGAGGTCGAGAAGATACTGTATTTCTTCGGGGGTGAAGTCAAGCAGCTTGAGGAAGCTGCGGTTTTTAAGATTAACCATATTCTTATTTAACTATTCTTGTTCCACAACTGGGGTTTCCGAGCTGGCCGGCTTCGGTTATGATACATTCTCCGCCGCCGTTCTCTACGAACGAGATACCGGCCCTGACCTTCGGGGCCATCGAGCCTTCGGCGAACTGCCCTTCTGCAAGATACTGCCGCGCCTGGGCGACAGACATCGAATCGAGTGCCTTCTCGCCCGGCTTACGGAAGTTAACGTACACCTTCGGGACGTCCGTAAGGATATAAAACTCGTCTGCCTTCATCCTCACGGCCGCGAGCGCGCAGGCCAGGTCCTTGTCGATTACGGCCTCGACCCCATGGCGACCGTCCTTCCCTTCGACCACCGGGATTCCGCCGCCTCCGACGGAAACGACTATATAGCCTTCGCGGGCAAGACGCTCCACGAGTTCGATATTCTGCACGGCCAGCGGCTTAGGTGAGGGCACGACCTTACGCCACCCGCGTCCAGCCGGGTCTTCGCGATAGACAGATGCCCGGTCGGAGCCGGGCATGACATTCCCGTCATTCCCGACCTGATCGGGAATCTCTTTATAATACGGGCCTACCGGCTTCGAGGGGGCGGCGAAGGCGGGATCCTCGGCCGAAACCTCTACGCGGGTGACAAGCGATACCACCGACCTCGACATTCCGGCGCTTTTCAAAACCTTTTCCATCGCGGTCTCGATAAGATACGCGATCGAGCCCTGGGTCTCCGCGCCGCAAAAGTCCATCGGCATCGCCTGCAGCCCGAACTGGGCGGACCCGGCTTCATGGCGCAGGAGCGCATTCCCGACCTGCGGCCCGTTCCCATGGCCTATTACGAGCCCGCAGCCCTGCTCGAGCAGCGGCAGCAGGCAGCGGCAGGCATCTTCGACATTGGCGAGCTGTTCGGCGTAGGTGCCTTTCTGCCCGGCCCTAAGCAGTGCGTTCCCTCCGAACGCGACCATCACAAGTTTTCCCATAATCTAGTCTCTGTATAAAGGAAGGGTGGAGCAGCGAAGAAGTCCGCCCATCTTGGAAATTTCACGATAAGGAACAGTCTCGACCGTAATGCCCTGACTTTCGAGCCAGGCCTTCAGACGGGTGAAGTGTTCTTCGACTACAACGATATCTTCGGAGATGGAGAAGATGTTGGAATTCATCCAGTACATCTCATCTTTAGTAAGCTCAAATACGTTCTGGGGGCCGAAGAGTTCGATTATGTGGCCGGCATCGCGAGGGTTGAGGAAGCCGTCTTTATAGATGATGGCTTTGCCTCGGCCTACCGGCATAAAGGTACAGTCCAGATGCAGGATCCCCTCATAAGGATCTGTATCGCTCTTTCGAAGGTTCAGCGGAATGATGTTTTTCTCGGGGAACAACATTGCGAGGTAATCGAGCGCAAGTCTGTTTGTACGCGCTGTTTTTACCTGAGGATAATCCTTGAATGCGTATTGGCCTACAAAGAGGATATCTCCGTAAAGGATTACATCTCCTCCTTCGACATGGACTGCTTCGGGCAGGTTGTAGATCTGTTTGTAGTGGATCTGGCTGTAGATCTCGTCGTAGGCGTCTATCTCGTCCTGTCTGTCGGGGATGATGTTTGAGACTATTATTTTGTCGTCGATGACGAAACCTACGTCGCGCGAGAATATCTGATTGCAGTTCTCTACAGGAGCGGGACGGTAGACTTTGACCCCGTGTTTAAGTAAAACAGCCTCGAAGGCTCCCATCTCGCGGATGATGTCCTCATCCTTCGGGTAGATACCTTTTGAGGCGGATTCATATGATTTTGCATCGAAGGTCTGCTGCGGGGTCGGAGCGGGACCATTCGATTCCGGGCGTCCAAGGATAACCTCCCTGAGACGCCCGGTTTCTGATGTAACGTGTATTTTCATTTAATTCATAAAACCGTCTACTTGAACGGCTCTACGAATATAAGCATTTTTCGGCTAAAGTCCGTTGCCCGGATAGGGGTTCTCTACCGTTTTCCCGTCCATCAGGTCGCGAAGCGCCTTCCTGAGCGTTCCCTTCGCATCGTCCTCGCGATATTCCCAGGCAAAAGCGCCCAGCATACCCTTTTGTTTCAGGAATGCGACGCGGTAGCTGATAGACTCGGGATCCTCGTAACTGGCGTACATTTTACCGTCTTTGTCGCCGAGGTAGCAGTTCTTGCCCTCATCGTCCCACCATCGGATATTGTAACCCTCCACGCTCTTTCCGTCGACCTTGCCGGTCGAGAGCGCGTCCACAGCCCGGTGGTACTGGACCGACGAGGGATAGACAGAGCCGTCGCCGTGGCCATAGAAACCGACCCCGTAGTTCATCCGGTCGTAGGGTACGCCCTTCGAATGGAAGGTTTCTATGCTCTCCTCGCCCGAACGTTTGCGGGTCAGTTTCGAGCGGTAGAGAGGGGAGTTGTGGTAGGGCGGGTCTCCCATCGAATAGGTCATTACGTTGATGTAGTCGACCCACTCGAGAGCAGTTTTGTGGTCCATATACTCGCCGCTGGAGGACGCGGCGTAGGTGATGAGCCTGTTCTCGCCGAGAGCTTCGCGCAGTTCCTTTACAAGAGTGTTGAAGTTCTTCGTGTCATTGGGGTCGGCGCCGTTGTAGTAGTCCTCGCCGTTGTGGGTAGAGTGGGCGGCGTGTGTAGGGTACTCCCAATCCAGGTCTACACCGTCTATTCCGTAGGTCTCGCAGGCGTTCAGGATGTTCTCGACGAAGGCCTTGCGCTTAGCGTTGTCCTTTGCCATCTCGGAGAAGCCGTCTGCATTGTAGCCCCAGCCTCCGACCATCAGAAGAATCTTGAGTTCGGGATAGGTTTTCTTGAAGGCCGCGAGTTTCTTAAGATAATCGGGTTTAGCTATCTCCAGTCCCGTTCCGTTCTTTTTGTCTACGAAGCGGGCGTGGCCATAGTTTATGTGTGTAAAGCAGCGAATGTCTTCCTCTTTCGGGAACTGAGCGCTGGGAGTATACTCGGTAAAGTACACACATCTTACCGGGGTGATTCCCAGGCGGGCGAGGCGCGCGTCTCGCTCTGTGGAGTCCTCGGGGGTAGTTGTTTCCGTCTCCTGGCCTTCCGGTACAGCCTGCTTGCCCCCGTAGACCGGCGCTTCCTGCTGCGGCTCACATGCGGAGAAGAGCGCCAGAGCGAGAGCCGAGGCGAGTAAGACAAATCGTTTCATATGTTACAAATTCGAAAATTCTACTTTGTGGAGGATAGAGTTCGAAGAGTCGTCCGCTATCCAGATGCAGTTGTGGGTGTGGTCCACACAACAGACTTCGGGGTTGTTCTTGGTAAAAGAACTGAGGGGATATTTCGCGATTATTTTGGATGCATCGCCGCTGAACATATACAGCGTAAAGGGAAGGTATTCCGGGCGGGTACTGTTGCTGTTCGAGTCAATCACCCAGAGGCGGTCACGCTCAGCGTCGTAACACATATCTCCAACCTCCGAGATGGTCGGGCAGACGGTCCTGAGGCTGGTTTTGTTCGAGAGTTTTTCGCCCTTGAGGGAATATCTCCAGTAGTTGGCTCCCGTCTGGGCGCCTACGTACAGCTGGCCTTTGTAGTAGGCTATGCCTTCAAGGCCTGAGTTTTCATAGCTTGCCGCGTCTGCGACTTCGCAGATCTTGACAAGAGTATCATAATTCGGAGCCCTGATTACGCGGATGCGGTTGGGTTCCGAAGCTATGTAAAGATCTCCCGTTTCGGGATCCATACAAAGCCCTTCGAGGTCGTTGTCGAAGTTCTTGATATGTTCGAAAGTACCGTCGAAGTGGATTTTGTAGAAATCACCCTGATCGCCTACTCCCCACATAAAGTCCTTGTCCTTGCTGAGACAAAGGCCGGATAGTTCGACTACTCCCTTGAGGGTCCAGCTCGTAACTTTCCCCATCACGGGCGCGTCTTCCGGGTTGGTCCAGCTGGCAGCGCTCTGGGCTCCGCCATAGGTGCCGTCCTCGTTGGCTACGGCTTCTTTCTTGATGGGGGCAACAGGGCCCTTGTTATCATCTGTTGTACAGGAAACGCAGGATGTGAATCCGAAAACGACTAAAAGACAGAATGCGAGAATGGATGATTTCATAACTCAAAAAATTAAAAAGATGGGGGCACGGAGCCCCCATCTTTGAGAGGGTTGACTATTAATGCTCCTTGGCGCAGCGGATGTTACCTGCTGCATAGCGGAAGTAGCTGTGATAGTAGTACTTGCCGGAATCGCGGCTCAGGTCGAAGAAGGCTGCGGATCCACGTACGTCGTGCTCATCGCCGATACCAGGAGTTGCACTCCAG
Organism: Bacteroidales bacterium; assembly: GCA_016286145.1. Lineage (GTDB taxonomy): Bacteria > Bacteroidota > Bacteroidia > Bacteroidales > UBA932 > Cryptobacteroides. Next base: position 4,497 of record JAEESD010000006.1, read on the forward strand.
ATGAGGGCGCGGATGCCGTACTTGCTCTGGCTCTTGCTGGCGGAAAGATAACCGTCGAGAGGGAAGGTGATGCCTGTGGCCTTGAAGTAGAACCACATATTCTCCTGGTTAAATCCCCAGGTAGTGTCATCACGCTTGATCCACATTCCGTAGGTGTTGTCGTAGACAGGGACCTTGTATCCCGGAGGACAAGGGTCGTACATAGTCTTGGAACCATCAGCGCTCTCTTCGCCTCCCCAGTAATCAAGAGGCTCCTTGAGGTAGTTGTTGGCACCTTCGTCACCCTCGGTAATTTCTGCCGGATGTGAGATCCAGTAGTCCATCGTCTGGGAGAGTTTCTCCATACCGGTGGTCTCAGTACCTGCTACTGTGAACGGACCTACGAGAGGAGTCATACGGCTCCACTGATAGTACAGACCGAAGGACTTCTCGAGAGCCTTGGCGGTGGTGTCGGTAGGAACCATAGCGCCGAGGTTGCGGTCCATCACTTCTGTTGCCCAGAATTCTCCGTCGGGATCAGGAATGGTCGCGACGGTTGTCTCGGGCAGCCAGAGATGCCAGGTCCAGAGGATGTCTCCGTCTGCGTTCTTAGCGGCGATGAGAGCGTTACCGGGGACGAGAGGCTTAGCGGTTTCAACGACTACATATCCTCCGTCGAGGACTGCGCTCTTGATGATAGTACCAGCCTCAATTGCGAGTGTGTCTTCGCGGGTTTCCCAGAAGATCTCTACGCTGGCGGCGTCAACTGCTTCGTTGGAGTTACCCTTGACAGCCTTGAACTTGTAAGAACCTGCTGCAGGAATGACATAGCAGTTGGCAGTACCAGCAACGCTGAGGTCGACGGTCTGGCTGACAGCCTCGAAGCTGAGGTTGCCGAGGTCGTTGACTGTGCCGGCTGCAATAGTCTGAGCAGGGATGTCGATAACAGCCGCAGCATTGTCGTTCATGTCGAACAGGGTGAGCTTGCCGCCGTCTGCGAGAGTTCCGGCAGGAACTTCGATTACGAGGGGAGCGGTAGTGCCGTCGACGATGAGCTTCTCGGGAAGTACGAGGCTGATCTCGTGCTTGGTTGCGGAAGCATTCTTGAATGTAGCCTTTCCGGTCTTTGCGTTGTAGGTAACGTTTCCGGAAAGAATGCTGTTGCTGTTGTTGTCTTCGAGAGCGATGTTCTTGAGCTCGGCGTCACCGGTGAGGGTGAACTTGACTGCGCCCATAAAGCTCGCAAGCTCGAGGGTAGTAGCCTCGGAAGCGGCGGCGAACAGAGGGGTTGCTGCGGTCTGATCAGCAGGAACAACTACAGTGAAGGTGTTGTGTTGAGCAAACGTCCTCTCCTCGTCGTAAGGATAAGCCGCGAAGTAGTCTCTTCCTCCCTTCGGAACGGCGGTAACGCCGGTTGCAGGGACGAAAGTACCGGTTGCGCTGCCGGCGCCTGCGGAGAGGACATACTTGGCCTCTACATCTGCGCCGTCTGCGGTCACGCAATAGACCTGGAGAGCATCTCCGTCGGCCCAAGCGGTCTTAACGTTCGAAGCCTTGAGAACGATCGAAATCGAATCGTAACCGCCGGTCTGCTCCTTCTGATCATCGTCAGGACCCGGTTTCGGTTTGGGCTCCACTCCGGGCTTGTCGCAGGCAAATACTGCGAGTGCCACGAAAGCAAGATAGAATAAACGTTTCATTTTTTTGAATGATTAAAAAGGTTAGTTATTAAAGTGTTGATTCTTTACCATAAATAGCTCTGCAAAGCGCTTTGCGGAGAGTTCCTTTGCTGTCGTCGTGACGGAACTCCCAGAACATTGCGCCTCCGATATTGTTGTCTTTGACAAACTGTCCCTTTGCGGTGACTGACTCTTCGTCGTCGTAGCTCAGGAGGATATTGCCGTCGCCATCTGTCAGGTAGGGTACCTTGGCGGTGTCATCCCACTTCCGGATGTTCTTGCCGTAGTACTTGCTCCCTTCCTTCGCAGCAAAGATATCGGCCATCGAGACGAACTTTACGTCCGAATCGTAGGGCGACACTCCGTGGCCATAGAAAGGAACTCCCATATTCATACGGCTCTTCGGAACTCCGGCCTTTACGTGGAGGTCGATGCTTTCCTTACAGCCGGTCTGGCTGAAGGTTTTCGAGCTCTGAAGAGGGGAATTGTGTCCTTTCGGCGGCTTTCCCATATCGTAGGTCATAACGTTGACGTAGTCCAAATACTCCATTGCTCCCTTCCAATCCATATACTTCGCACTAGAAGAAGATGCATAAGAGATGATTTTCGTGTCACCGATCGAGTCACGAAGTTCTTTTAATACAAGAACAAAGTTCTTTGGATCAGCGTCGCTCTTTCCGTTTGTCGAGGGACCGCCGCCCGGGTATTCCCAGTCGATATCGATTCCGTCGAAGCCGTAATTGTCGATGTGTTGCTTGCAGGCGTGGCAGAAAGCGGAACGCTTCGCCGCGTCGCGGGCCATCATCGAGAAACCGTCGGCGTGTTCGCCCCATCCGCCTATCATAAGGAGGACTTTGAGGCTGGGCTTTTTCTCCTTCAGAGCGATGACTTTTTTCATCAGGCCGTTGCTGCCCTCGGAAATTACGATTCCGCCGTCGCCGGTCTTGGGATTGCCGAAACGTCCGTGGGCATAGTTGATATGGGTAAGGCAGCTGGCATCGATAGTCGAGACGCTGGTATACTCCGTCATATAGGCGATGATCCTGGGCGACTGGCCGAGGAACTCCTCCTTGCAGAGCTTACCGGTAGTCTCGGTCCCGGTTCCGGCCCCTGGATCAGTTCCTGGATCCGTACCTGGATCCGTACCCGGGTCCGTACCTGGATCAGTACCTGGATCAGTACCCGGGTCGGTTCCCGGCTCTATTACCGCGGTCTTGCCCGTGTTCTGGGGGGCGCTGATCTCCGGATCACCGCAGGATTGCGCCCCCAGAAGGGCGAAAAGACACAATATTACAGACAGCCTTTTCATAACTGCTACCAGCTTTCAGTCTGGGTCAGAACGTAGCCGCGCATCTTATACTCGTCGATCTGCTGCTGGCCGATAGGAGCCATATAGGAGCGGGTGAAGAAGTTCTCGCGGTTGGCTGCGTTGCGAACTACATAGAAACCGATCATATCGGCGGCGTTGGTGCCGTTGTACTTGGCAACGGTGCCGTCTGCGTGCTGAACGGTCAGGACGTTGATCCTCTGGGTGAGGAAGTTCTTGTTGATCTCGGGAACATCGTCACCGCTGCCGAGTTCGGCTACGCAGTCGATCCAAGGACCGAGATAGTGATCAGGATTCATATCGTAGTCCATATAGTCGATCTTTCCCCAGCGGTACAGATCCTTGATACGGCTTCCTTCGTGGAGGAATTCCATACGGCGCTCGCGGCGGATTTCCCAGAGAAGCTTGGAGACGTCGGGATCCCTGACGGGGTCGCTGGGAAGGGAGGCGAGCTGGATATGGGCGGTCTTCTGTACTCCCGCTGCAAGAGCTCCGGGGCTGAGAGGACGGTCGCGAAGCGCGTTGATGGACGCGTCGAGATCCGCCTGGGAGACGGCGTCTCCGCCATAGGACTCGGCGAGTTCGGCCTTGGCCTCGATCCAGTTGAGGACTACCTCTCCGAGACGCATGATAGGAGCGTCGTTGGTGTTGTAGATACCCTGCCACTGAGGAAGCCTTGTGTTGGTCTTATAAAGCTCGTCGAGAGCCTCGAATGCCGCATACTTGTAGCAGTAGATCATCGAGTTGGACTTGATGCTGGCCTGTCCCCAGAAGCAGTCGAAGAATCTGGGATCGCGGGTCTTTACGAGGTTTGCAAGGGAGAAGTCGCTGGCTCCGGTGACGCCGGAAATCGACCAGGGCTTTCCGTCCTGGCAGTTGAAGGCCTTGATGTACTCGAGGCTGACATTGCTGCCGGAATCTGAGCCGGAGTTGTAGGATCCGATAGGATGGCGGACCTGCAGAGCTTCGTCGTAGTGTCTGTAGAGAAGAACTTCGGGGTTGCCTCCAAGATCCTCGGAGGTGAAGAGGGCCTTGAAGCTGCTGCCGAAGCTGTACTTCTTGCTCTGCATCACGAGGTCTGCGGCCTTGACTGCCAACTCGAGATACTTCTTGGCGTGTTCGTCGTCGCAGACAGTCTCGGTAACGAACTTCTCGGTTCCGCTGTCAATCTTGTTGGTCTGGTTGCCGTTTGCATCTACGAAGACTTTGTGTGTGAACTCCTCACCTGCGTGGTACTTCTGCCAGGTTCCTTCGTAGAGCATGAAGCGGGAGATGAAGGCGGCTGCGATATACCTGTTGACGGTATTTGCGCCATCGTCTACCCTCATGTTATCGAGCACGAAGTTACACATATCGTAGACCTTGTCCATCACGAACTGACGGTTGTCGCGGTCTTTGTACTGGGTGTCGAAATCAAGATCCTTGACTGTCTCCTCGAAGTAAGGAACGTTTCCGAAAACGCCTACCAGGTCGGAGTACTCATAAATCTTGAAGAAGTATGCTACAGAAAGCCAGTGGTTGTAAGCCTCTTCGGAGAAGTTATCCTTGTGCTCTTTGAGACGGTCGATAAGGATGTTGATTTTGTGGATACGTCCGAAGCCCCAGCTGGGTCCGTAGTACTGTTCGAAGCAGCTGCGGCTTTCAGAAGAAGATCCGCGGCTGGTAGGAACCTTGTTCTCGAAACGGCTCTGGGTTCCTTCGGATACGAAATCGTCGCAGAAACCGGTGCCGCCGCGAACGGGGGCGAATTCCTGATCCCAGTCCTCTCCGTAACCTTCGAAGTAAAGGGGATAGAAGGAGTTCACATACAGTCTGATGTCACCTTCGGTGCGCCAGAAGTTGTTGTCAACGGTCTTGGTAAGAACAGGACGGTCGAGCAGAGTGTCAATTTGGCTGCAGGAGCAGATAGTGGCTGCGGCAAATATGATGTATATTAACTTTTTCATACTCATAGTCGTGATTAGAAGTTAATCTGTGTGCCGAAAGTGATAGTCTTGAACACGGGCGTTCCAACGCCGGTCCAGCCCTGTGCATAGTTGCTGCCCCACATAGAGTAGCCGGTGACGCACTCAGGATCGATAGGGAGTCCGCGGAGCTTGTCCCAGGTAAGGAAGTTCTCAGCGGTGAAGTAGACGCGGAGCTTGGAGATACCGACCTTGCTGGAGATCTTGGCGGGGAGGGTGTAACCTACGGTGAGGTTCTTGAGCCTCAGGTATGCCATATTCAGGAGCATACGGTCGTTCTTCAGGTAGTTGTAGGAGTCGACGCCGGTGTCGCGGCCCATATTGTAAGGAGCCGGATAGAAAGCGTCTGTGCGCTCGGGAGTCCAGTAGTTGTCTGCGAAAGCAGCGGCCATAGCACCGTCGGAGGTGTAGAAGCCGGCGACAGCGATAGGGCCCTGTCCCCAGATCTCACGCTTTCCGACGCCCTGGAAGAAGACGGATACGTCTACTCCCATCCAGTCTGCGCCGAGGCGGAAGCTGTATTCGTAGCGGGGAGTCTCGTTACCGATCACGACGAGGTCGCCATGGTCATCGGTGGTGCGGGTTCCGCGGGAGAGAACTCCGTCGCCGTCGATATCCTTATACTTGATGTCGCCAGGACCATAGTGGAACGAGCTGCCTTCGAAGTATGACTGATAGACGGGCTTTTCGCCGTTCGGGCCGGGTTTGAGCTTGAACGAAGCCTTGCCGATACAGGCAGGGTCGTTGGTGTCAGCCTCGGTAAGCTCGATGAGCTGGAGGTTGCCGTCGGCGTCGAGTTCGAAGTCGTCGAACTGATAGAGTCTGTCGGCCTTGAAGCCCCAGATTTCACCGTAGGTCTTTCCTACATACCAGCTGCTGAGGCTGGTGGTCTCGCCGTAAGCGGTGATCTTGCTCTTGGCGTCTGCGAGCTGGAACATTGCGTTGATGCCGAGTCCGTTGCCGAAGCGCCAGTTGCCGTCGATCTGGAGTTCCCAGCCGTTTGTACGGAGGGCGCCGAGGTTGGCCTTAGGAGCTGAGGCGCCGTAGGTAACGGTGTTGACTCCGTCGGTCGGGACAATCATGTTCTCGGTGTCGCGGATGAAGTAGTCGAAGCTGAATCCTACGTGGCTGTTAAGGAAGCGGGCGTCGATACCGGCGTCGGCTGTCTTGATAGTCTGCCAGGTGATAGTGTCGGAAACGGTGGAAGGAGTTCCGGCATAGCTGGTAAGGCCGCCGTTGCTGATCCAGTTGTTCTGGCCGGTCGAGATCTGAGGGATATAGAGCGACGAAGAAACGGTCTGGTCGCCGACTGAACCCCAGGATACGCGAGCCTTGAGGGTGGAGACATACTGCTTGAGCGATTCCATCCAAGGCTCTTCGATGATACGCCAGCCTGCGGAGAATGAAGGGAACCATGCCCAGCGCAGGTCGGTAGGGAACTTCGAAGATCCGTCGCGACGGAGGTTGGCCTCGAGCAGGTACCTGTCTTTGAAGTTGTAGTTCAGACGTCCGAAGAAGCCGAGCTGCGACTCCCAGGAAGCGGTTCCTTCACCTGTCCATACGCCGGTACCGAATGCGAACTGAGGATTCTCGTAGTTCGAAAGATTGGTGACGCGAGTGGTGTGTCCTGCGCGGTCGTAGGTGGAGAGGTTCATACCGAGCATCGCCTTGATGGTGTGTGAGTTGGCGATATAGATGGTGTAGTCTGTATAACCGTTGAAGGTGTGGCGGTATGAGTTCTCGTGTTTGCGGGAAAGGAAGTGGATATCCTGATTCTGAACGTAATCCTCAACGTAAGGGAAGTAGTAAGCCATATCGGCGCCTTCTGCCGTACTGGCTACGGGGTTACCGTCGTGGTCTACGTAGATCTGGTTGCCGTTGTCGTCGAGATACGGAACGGGGCTGGTGCTCTTCCAGTTTGCCGCGGAGAACGAAGTACCTGGGAGTACCTGGATGTATTCCTGGTTCGAGAAGGTATAGTCTGCAACAACGTTCCAGTTCTTCAGCGGATGGAGCGTAAAGCCGAGGTTTACATTGTTGTAGTTGTACTTCATCGAAGCGGTGTTTGCCTGAGTTGCCTCGGAGAACACGCCGCGGAAGATGTTTCCTCTTTCATCGTAACCGTAGGGGAATACGGGAGACCAGCGGTAGAGGTAGAGCCAGGGGCTGTAAGAGGTGCTCTCGGCGATGAGAGGATATCTCTTTGTACGGGTCGAGTACATAAGGCCCGCGCGGAGAGTGACATACTTGTTGACCTCGGTCTCGACCTTTACTGAAGCGTTGTACTTGGTAAAGTCGTCTGTCGTAGGCTTCATCATACCGCTCTGGAATACGTATCCCAGACCGATATTGAAGGTTGTGTTGCCGCTCTTACCGTTTACGCTTACGCTGTGTTGGTTGGAAGGAGCGTTTTCGCGTACGAGGTAGTCGTAGATGTTGAAAATACGAACACCGTAGTTGGTTCCGCCGCTGTAGTACCAGTCACGTCCGTAGACGATAGGATCGTTGGGACCGAGCTCGCGGACTGAACCGCCCTTGCCGTACTTGGCCCACCACTCTCTCGAACGTGCGATAGCGTCTGCGTCCGTAGAGAAGTAAGAACCTACTCTAACGCCGTCGGTAGGATATTTACCAGGGGTGCGCTGAGCATTGTCTGTGTTGCTGAGCGAGTACGAGGCCTTTGAACGATAAGCTGCGTCGAGCATATACTGAAGACCGTTGACGCCTGCCATATCGTAATCCTTGGCCAGGTTCTCGAAGGACCACATTCCGTTGTAGGAGACGGTGACTTTGTCTGTCTTTGCGCCTTTCTTGGTTGTGATAAGGATAACGCCGAATGCTGCCTTTGCACCATAGATGGAGGTCGATGCTGCGTCCTTAAGGACGGAGATCGACTCTACATCGTCGGTATTGACAACCTGGAGCGAAGGAACCTCGACATTGTCTACGAGGATCAGAGGGCTTGCGCCGCCTTCGATAGAGGCGATGGCACCACGGATACGGATGCGGGCATCCGAACCGACTTCGGCATCGGGGAGAGTGACCGAAAGACCGGCGGCAGCACCCTGGAGGCCACGGCCTACATCAGGGATGGAACGTCCGGCCATCTGAGTACCCACATCCACGGTCGAGACCGCGCCGGTGAGGTTGGCTTTGGACTGAACCGCATAACCGACTACTACAGCATCATCCAGAAGGGTGGTATCCTCATCAAGGACGATGTTGATTTTCTGGCCGGCTTTTACGGTCAAAGTCTTGGTTACATAACCAAGGCAAGAGACTGTGATGCGCGGGGTCGTGGGCGCAAAGGAGAAAGCTCCGTCGAGGTCGGTCATCGTATAGGCTTTCTGGGCCTCGTCGGTGACCATGGCTCCGATTACGGGATTTCCCTTGGCGTCCTTGACGGTACCGGAGACTTCGTCAGCGGCCGCGCCGAATGCTGCGGGGACGCTCAGAGCGCCCAGGAACAGCACGGACAGGAGAAATTTGGAAATCGTTTTCATTTTTCCTTGGGTTAGTAATAGATTAGTGTATAGTTATTGATTTGAACTTTTCTTCACCATCGCGGCGTACGAGAACATCCGGCTTGTAGCGCAGGGAGTTCCATCCGCCTACTACATTATATATATAGACTACTTTGACCTTGTGAAGGCCCAGCTCAAGGGCGAGTTCGCAATCGCGTCTCGAATAGCGCTTTACTTCGCCGCGGTTATCGATCGCAACCTCATCGTCTATCAGAACGAGATCCGTATCAGAATTGAAACGGTAGACTCCGGTCTTCGGGACACTGAACCAGCCTTCGGCTTCGGCCGCGAAGAACTTCAGGGAATCGGGCATATTCTTGTCGAACTTCTCTAAAGTCCCCAGGTCCCTGAGGCTTCCGATGGAAACTAGGGTCCATACTGCATCGGCCGCGATGTCCGCCGGGTCTACGAAACGGCCGTCTGTCCTGCGGGCCCTGAGGCCCTTCCAAGCCTCGGCCGGGGCAGTCGCTTTCGCGGGGGCCTGCTTCGAGACGGTGATGGTGCGGACGGGGCCGAGCTTGCCGTAGGAAGTGACGCAGGCTATCTTGATAAGACCGCTTTCGGTAAAGTTCAGCGGCTCGGTGTATTCCTTGGAATTTACCGTAGGCTCGCTTCCGTCCAGCGTGTAGACCATCTTCATCGGGCGGGTAGTGTTGAACTCGACCGAAGTCTTGTCTATGAACGCGATCTTGTCGCATGATCCGCCGGGCTGCTCGGGAAGAGGGATGTGGTACACTACACCGGCCTTGTCCAGGCGCTGGCAGGCCTCATCCATCCTTACAAGGAAATCGGCGAAGTCTTTACGCTCCAGCGGAGTCCAGGCTATTTCCGCGAGGGCGAAGGCCCTGGGGAAGAGCATATACTCGCGCTTTGCTTCGTCGTACATATACTCGGACCAGTTGTTACACTGAACGCCCTTTACATAGGAACCCTTACCTTGCTTTGCCAGGACTGGCGGAACCGGGTCGTAATTGTAGACCTTCTCGAGGGTGTTGAGGTTGCCGATGGTGACGGGCTCGATCTTCGCATCGCCCTGATAGTGGTCGAAATACATTCCGGCCTTGCTCGGGGTCATCACTACGTTGTGGTTGGTAGCGGCGGCCTTGATTCCGCCGGATTCACCCCTCCAGGACATTACGGCTGCCCCGTCGCTGAGACCTCCTTCGAGGATCTCGTCCCAGCCGATGAGTTTCCTTCCGTACTTGGCGAGGATCTTCTCCATCCTGCGGATCGCATAGCTCTGGAGTTTCTCTTCGGCGGTAAATTCAGAGTCTGCCTTAAGGCCTTCAGACTTTATTCTGGCCTGGCAGACGGGACATTTCTTCCACTTTGTTTTCTGGCATTCGTCTCCGCCGATGTGGATGTATTCGCTAGGGAAGAGCTCAACCACCTCGGATATTACGTTCTCGAGGAATTCATAGGTAAAGTCCTGACCCGCGCAGAGAACTATATCGGGGGAGCCCCAGGTATAGAAGTCGTTCATCTGCTGTTTTGTGCAGCAGAGTTCGGGGTAGGCCTTGATCGCGGCGGCGCTGTGGCCGGGCATCTCGATTTCGGGAACTACGGTGATGAAGCGGTCTGCGGCATACTTTACAACTTCGCGGATCTGATCCTGAGTGTAGAAACCGCCGTGGACGCTGCCGTCGAATTCGGTCCTCCAGGCTCCCAGTTCGGTAAGCTTGGGATATTTCTTGATCTCGATCCTCCAACCCTGATCGTCGGTAAGATGCCAGTGAAGGGTGTTGATCTTGTACTGGGCCATCACGTCGATCTGCTTCTTTATGTCGGCTACGCTCATAAAGTGGCGGCAGGGGTCGATATGCCATCCGCGCCATTCGAAGCGGGGATAGTCGACTATCTTCACCTTTGGAATACGGCTGCCCTGCTTGAGCTGATTGAGGGTCTGTTTCGCGTAGAAGATACCGGCATCGGTCGAGGCTTCGACTATTACCTTCTTTCCGGTAGCGTCGATAGTGTAACCTTCGGCGGGAATTTCCGGGTTGGTTTTATAGACGGTGTTCAGCCTGCAGATACGTGTCGTCCCTTCCTGGACCTCCATCGAGACAGGCTGGGGGATAACTCCGACAACTGCGGCAAGGATAAGCGTTATCAGGACGTTCATCATTTCACGTACTTCATTATGAGTTGTCCGACCTCGGCATTTTCGTGCATTCCGGTGAATTCCTCGGCGTGGGGTCCGAAGGCAAATACCGGAACGTAGATGCCGTTGTGGCCTTTGGTTGAGTAGTTGACTTTGATTTCGTGTTTCTGGAGATCACCGCGAAGGAGTGTAAGGCCGCCTGTAGCATGGTCTGCCGTAACAACCACCAGCGTTTGACCATCACGGGCGGCCCACTCCAACACATACCCGAGCGTACGATCGAAATCGAACAGCTCTTCACACATATACCCAACTTTATTGCGGTGTGCCCAGTCATCGATCTGGGAACCTTCAATCATAAGGAAGAAGCCCTTCTTGTTGTCCAGCATCTCGATGGCTTTTTTGGTGCTCTCGAGAAGGACGGGGCCTCTCTGACCTACATCTTTGAGGTCGTATTCGTCGTAGATGCCTACGAATTTGTCTCCGGGGGCGCCTGCGATATCTTCAAGCTTGTCTACGAAGGTGTAGCCTTTAGCCTTCATCTCCTCTACGAGGTTACGGCCGTCTGAACGGGAGGTCCAGAAATGGAGGCCGCCGCCGCTGAGGAAGTCGACTTTAGAGTCGACGAATTGGGCGGCAAGGTCCTCCTCGAGCCTACGGGCTGGGGAGTGATTGCAGAAGTCTGCGGGAGTAGCGTCGTTCAGGCGGCAGGTAACGGTAATACCGGTTTTCTTTCCGGCGCGCTGGGCTTTCTTGAGCGCAGTGTCCATTACATTTCCGTCCGGGTCCAGGCCGATGTAGCCGTAGTTTGTTTTCTGGCCGCTGGCGATAGCTGCGCCGCCTGCGCAGGAGTCGGTGATGAGCCTGTTGACCGCGTAGGTGCGGGAAACGCCCGATACCGGCATCTGGTCCATATTGAGCTTTCCTCCGTTGACTACCCAGCCGCAGCTGACCTGCTCGAAGCCCATTCCGTCGCCTATCATTACGATGACGTTCTTGACTTTCTTGCCCTTAGGCTGCTGGACCTTGACGGTCTCGTAGGTTTCTTCCTTCGAATAGGTGTCGTCCCTGCTAAAATCGTTCACGGCATAGGCCGAAAGGTTGCGGTCCAGCGAATCCGGGGCTGCCTGGCGGACTGTCGCATTCCAGCCGTCCATAGTGATGGTGGCGGCAGGAGAACCGGCGGGAAGGGCGCAGCTGACAGTCTTGCTCTGACCGGGCAGCAGCGAGAAGAAGTTGTCTGACCAGAGAGCGGCGGGGATGAGTTCGCCCGCTTCGTCCTTTGCCTTGAGGATGTTCTGGTATGCGATTACGTCTGAATTGTTGGTAATGGTGACCTTGTATTTAAGGCCGCCGGCTACCGTCTTCATCTCGACCTCTGTTTCGGGGAGGTTAGTGACAAACGACAGATCGGTATACTCGCTGATAGGAGTCTGATACCAGTTGCTCTTCTTGTAATCGTATTTGTTGTTGCCTTTTCCTACACAGTAGAAGTTGTCGGCAACGGTCTTTCCTTTTTCATTGATAAGCTCGAGAGCCAGGAAGCAAGGTCCGTCGATACCCTTGAAGACCTTGGCGGGCTTGCGGGGAGCTATCTTGATTTTCTTAGTGTCTGACTTGCGGAGCTTGCTGTCCGGTCCGTAGACTTTAAGGACGGCGGCGTACTCGCCCTCGGGGACTACGTCGTTGACTGCCCATACGGCGTGATCTCCGTAGTTATAGACAAGCTGTACGGGAGCGGTAGCTTTCTGGGTTCCATAGTATCCGGCGGTAGGAACGAGGTACCAGTCGTACTGCTGCCAGTAGAGAGCCGGCCAGGCGGAGTTGAGCATCCACTGGACGATACCGGTAGTGCGGGGGACTGCGACGCGGAAGGCTTCGTACATCGCGCGGGTTCCGTCGTAGTCCAGGGCATGGGCCTTCTTGACGAAGTCCTCGAAGCCGGTGGGCTCGCCGTAAAAGCCGGTCATAGCCTTTTTCTCTTCGCGGGTCGAGCGCATGTCGGTGGTCGAGACGGTGCAGTGTTTGTCCCATACTTCATTCAGAGGCCAGAGATTCTGCTCGCCGACTATCTTGCGGACTGATTCGGCCTGAGGAATGTTCATTCCGATTCCGGTTTCGGTATTGAAACCGTAGTTTCCGCCGTTTTCGGTATCCAGGTACCAGTAGTCAGGGCCTACGTATTCGTAGGGACCTTCCATCTTCATTCCTGACGGGCCGCCGTACTTGCTGCTCATTCCCTTCGAGGAAACAACGTAAGGGCGGTACTCTAACTGGTTGTACCATTTCATATAGCCCTCTTCCAGGCGCTCGTTGGGGATTCTGTCCGAGCCGGTTCCCCAGCTGATTACTGAAGGGTGATTTCTCATCCAGAGGAGCTGGTCGTGGAAGTAACGGATCGCGAGGGCCTCGGTCTCGGGGTCGTTGATGCAGCCGAAGTGGCCGACTTCCTTCATTCCGCAATAGCCCTTCCATTCCCACTGGCAGCTCCAGCCGACCATGGTCATGATTCCGAGGCTGTCGCAGAGGTCATAGACCGAGCCGTCCTTGCTCCAGATGTTTTCGAAGCGGACGGAGTTCAGGCCCATGTTCTTTACGAGCTCGAGCTGCCTGAGCGTCCTCTCCTTAGTGTCCTGCATGAAGATGTCGTCAGTCCAGCCGGCAGACTTGATCAGGACAGGGCGGCCGTTGAGCTTGAAGAGACGGTGGCCGTACTCGTCGATCTCGCCCTTGATGTCGCGAAGACCGAAGCGGACTTTCCTTGAGTGTGAGACTTTGTCTCCCTTTGCGAAGCTGAGGTTGAGGTTGTAGAGATTCGGTTTACCCATATCGTGGCTCCACCAGATGCGGGGCTTGACAATAGGTTCCTGAACGGTTATGGTTTTAGTTTCGCCCGGGGCGAGAGTGACTGCTTTTTCGAACTGGCCGGACTCATAAACTCCGCGCAGAGTTCCCTCGGCGGGGGCCTGGCTATGGTTTACGAGGGTAGCTTCTACAGTGATAGAGGCTTCGCTGAGATCCTCAACATTGACTTCCGGCTTTACGAAGGCGTCTGCGATACGGACATCGGGGGTAGAGATGAGCTCAACCTTACGCCAGATACCCATACTTTCGTCTACCGGACGGGGATTCCAGTCTACGTAGCCGTTGTTGAGACACTCCTCGGGGGCCTTGAAGACTCGCACCTTGAGGGTGTTGTTCGCCTTCGCGATATTGGTAATGTCGTATTCGCGGATGCAGAAGACTCCGACCGTAGTATCCGCAGCTGCAATCTGTTTACCGTTGACCCAGATGTCTGCGGAGTAGCTGATTCCTTCGAAGCGGAGGATATGGTTCAGTCCTTTTTCGGCCTTGAAGGAAGTCGTAAAGATCCAGGGCGAGTCGAACTGCTCTTTGTCTATTGAGTAGTAACGGTCCTGTTCGAGGACGTTCTCGCCGAAGACGCCGGCTTCGTTGAGCGCGCCAGCTACGGTGCAGGGGACGACTGCGTCGTAGACCTGCTTGCTGCCTTCGCGCTGGAGTTTCCAGTGTGACAGGTCAGTTCCTTCGAGATTGGCCAGGCAGGACGACAGGACCATCGCTGCGAGAATGATGAGGCTTAAGTATTTTTTCATATCGATTACAGGAGTGAGGCTCCGAGGACGGGGATGTCTCCCTCGGGCATAGCCGTGATTACTAGTTTATCGAGGAATCTGGGATAAGGGTAGGACTCCGCCATCGAGCGGTACATAGCGTCCTTGAAGAGAGGGAAGGAATGGGCGACTCCGCCGCCGAAGACTATGTCGCTGGGATCGTAGGCGAAAAGGATCATAGTAAGGAGGCGGCCAAGATGAGTTCCGAACTCGTCCATCAACTGCAGGGCCTGAGGATCTCCCGCGAAGCCCCTGTCTCCAACCTCTTTAGGCTCGAGTCCCTTCGAGCAGAAGAATTTCTTCGAGCAATAATCTTCGTAAATTCCGTCTTTGTAGGGCATGGTTCCCAACTCGCCGGCGCCGCAGTTGACTCCATTGTAGAGTTTGCCGTCTATCATTACGCCGATTCCGGTACCGGTTCCGAGGGTAACTCCAACGACTACCTGCGCGGGCTTTCCAAGCTTCGCGGCGGCTCCCAGTACGAAGCAGTTTGCGTCGTTGTTTACCCCGACGGGGATGCCGAAGGTACTCTCAAGACGGGTTTTGAGAGGCACTACTGTCCACGAAGGGATGTTCGAGGCGTCGTAGACTATACCCCTCTCGGCATCTACCAGGGTAGGGACTCCTACTCCGATGCTTTTGACTTCGGGGGTAATGATTTGACGGATTGCGTCTTCAAGATGGACCAGGGTTTCTTCGAGCTCGGCTCCCTGGCGGAAAGAGGGAACACACAACTTGCTTACGATCTTGTTGTTCTCTATAAGACCGAGGTTAATAGTTGTGCCTCCAATGTCGATTCCAAGTAACATTAGATCTGATTATGCGGTTTACTACCAACAAAATTAGCTAATGTTAAAAATGGATAATTCTAAAAATGCGTATAAAGATTCACAATTTGCGAAAAAATATCAGCGCACTTTCTGCTTGCGGAAATCAGACGGCGTACAGCCCTTTACGGCAAGGAAACGGCGGGAGATGCTCTTTGTGTCCGGCTCGTCGAGTTTGGCGGCTATTTCGGAGATGGAGTCCTTAGTCTCAATCAACAGTCTCGCGAACACATTCATCCTTACCATAGTTATATATTGGTAGATGGTGCTTCCGGTTTCCTTGAGGAAGCGCTGCTCGAGAAGACGCCTTGACATAGGCACCACCTCGAGTACGTCCTTGACGGTTATTTTCCTCATCGAGTTTTCGCCTATGAACTGGAGGGCGGAAAGAACCGCATGGTCCGAGGTGGCGAAAATATTGGACGAAGCCCGGGGAACCACGTTGGTAGGTTTGAGGACAATATCCTCTCCTTCATACGCCTTTTCGCGGACCATCCTGGCGGCGAGCGCCGCGGCTTCGTAGCCGCCCCTTTCAATGTCTACGTTGATGCTCGAGAGAGGGGGGTCGGACATTGCGCAGAGGATTTCGTCGTTGTCTACTCCGATTACCGCTATATCGGAAGGAACTTTTATTCCGCAAATCTTGCAGTGTTCCAGCAAGAGGTTCGCGACATTGTCGTCGCAACACATGATGGCAATCGGCTTGGGGAGCGTTTCCAGCCATTGGATCAAATCATCGGAATGATTGTCCCAGAAATTGTTGATCCGCAGACGGTTGTAGGTATGGACCTTATTGAAACCGGAGCGTTTGACCTCTTCGGTAAAGCCTGTGCATCTATCGTCTGACCAGCATACTCCTCCATACCCTACAAAGCCGAAGTTGGGAAATCCCCTGGTTACAAAAAACCTGGCCGCCATCGCGCCCGTTCCGTAATAGTCTGCAGTGATGTTCGGGATGTTGTCGAAGGTCTTGATGTAGTCCTGGGCGAGGACGACTATTCCGTGGCGGCGAAACAGTGTAACATCGTCTGAGGGCTCAAACTGGCCGATCACGACGTCTGCCTTCCAGCGCACAGCCCATTTTACGAGGCCCTTCATTCCGAGGGAGTCCTTGTAGGACGGGTGCATCTTCAGGACGAACCAGGGCTCCGTCTCCTTAGAGTATTTCAGGATTCCGCGCAGCAGCCGGTAGGCGAACTGTTCGGTAAAGTCTGTGATAAAGAGCAGTCTCATAGCGAATTCTTTACATCTTCCCAGCGGTAGTACGGTCCGCCTTCGAGGGTGATGAGCCGAGCCTCACGCTCGTTGAGGTAGAACTTTACGAGAACGTCGTTCTTCGAGTTTTTGAAGAAGATAATCTGAAGGTTGCAGGCGAAGGGACTGTAGAGGAAGCCGGCCCAGTCGCGGCTGGTCTGTGCGTCGAGGCGTTCGGCGACCCCGCTCACCCCGAGGCGGGAGGAGATTGCGAGCAGCTGGTATTCGTGGCCGAAGCGCAGGTCTGCCGCGACATCGCCGGTCCGTATAGCCTCATCGGCTTTTGTAACGATATCGTCTACCAGTTCCTGTACGGGCTTCATCCTTTCGTCTCCCCATTCTACGGAGTTACACTGCCTGAGATAGAGCATCATCGACACGTTCTGGGCGTACCAGTAGAGGTCGTCTTCGCTGAACTCGCGCATCAGTCGGTCGTCAAGATAGTGTGATCCGGCGATGGATGCTATATCAAAGGTATAGCGCATAAGCTTGATAGGATCTTCTGTTATGATCCTGGCCTTTGCCGGGGCGGTAAAGAGACGGCGGTAGAAGCCGGCAGTGTCGGGGACGTGGGCCGCGGCCTGAGCGTCGAGGACCTTGCCGACCGCTTTCTTTATCTCGCGCGTGTCCTCAGTGCTGCAAATGCCCTGGAAGGCGGCTCCGGTGTCCCAGGTAATATCGAGCCTGGGCTCGCGCCTGAGGAGTTCGCCAGTGAAAGAGGTCATACTGATGATGCATCGCTGGGCTACGCTCGACAGCGCGCGGACTTTCCGGCTGCCTTTCTTGAAGACGGTGGGGTACTTGGCGAACATCCTGCCCGCTATCTGCCTGTGTTCGTCCTGCCCGCGCTGGGTGAGGCGGCCGTCCATCCCGGCGTGGAGCGCGATTATTTCGCGCACACGGTCCACGGCCCTTGCTCCCTCCTCGGTCAGCAGCCCCTGCTGCTCGAGCGCCGCATATTTTTCCAGCACCCACGGGTACTTGCTCCCCGCCCAGTCCGTTCTCGAACCGTGTCTTCCGTAGTGGCTGATATAGAAGGGCTTATACCCTTTCGGGACTTTAGTCTCAGGACCCGGAAGATACTCGTAGGGATCGGTATTGATTCCAGCCCTTTCGAGATTTTCGTGGATAAGACGTACGGTTTCTGGGTTCTTCTCGTCTTTTGAATTCTGGGCCGAGGCGGCAAAGACAAATACCAGAGCCGCTGCCGAAAAGACAAGCAAATAACGGAGAGAAGTCTTCAGTGTCATAATTCTGCGTATTTTGAGCAATATTAGTAATAATTTGCGAAAAATTGTATGAGTTTTTCCATA
Organism: Bacteroidales bacterium; assembly: GCA_016286145.1. Classification (GTDB taxonomy): domain Bacteria; phylum Bacteroidota; class Bacteroidia; order Bacteroidales; family UBA932; genus Cryptobacteroides. Next base: position 22,097 of record JAEESD010000006.1, read on the forward strand.
TCTTTGCGACGGAAAAATCTATGGCAGTAACTACTATTATTTTCGATTTCGGAGCGGTGTTGGTGGACTGGAACCCACACCGTATGCTGGATAAATACTTCGGCAGTGTAGAGAAGGCGGACTGGTTCATCAGGAACGTCTGTACTTCTGAGTGGAACACCGAGATGGACGGAGGAAAGCCCTTCGCACAGGGTATAGCTGAACGTTCAGCGATATACCCCGAGTACGCCGCAGATATCCAGGCCTATTACGACCGCTGGATCGAGATGATAGGGGGTGAGATCCCCGGAATGCGCGAGGTGGTAGCCGAACTGAAGGCTAAAGGCTACAAGCTGTATGGACTTACCAACTGGTCTGCCGAGACGTTCTGTCTGGTAAGGGACGAATATCCTGTTTTCGGCCTGCTGGACGGAATGCTGGTTTCAGGTGAGGAACATCTTCTCAAACCCTCACCGGAGATATTCCAGAGGCTGGTAGACCGCTTCGGCCTGAACCCGGCCGAGTGTCTTTTCATCGACGACAATGCGGCCAATGTCGAGGGCTCTATCGCCTTCGGCATTCCGGCTACCCGTTTCTTCGGAGTTGACTCCCTTCGCGCAGATCTTCGCGAACGGGGGATTATTTAAGCTTCTTCGCTATTTTCACCAGGCCCGGCGAGGCAATCTTACGCATAAGCGCGTCCCACCACCTGGCGGGCAGCACGGCATGCCAGAAGACCATCGACCTGGCTCCGGATCCTACGAGATACCGGACGCGGGGACGGCGGGCTTTTACGGCCCTGACAATAGCGCGGGTAACTGCCGACGGCTTTGCGAGCAGCTGCGAAGTGTAGCCCCTGTCCATCACTACCGACTGGCGCAGCGCCTCCTCTTCGTAGGCCGTTCCGGCCGATGATTCCGCAAGGTGTTTGGCGGCGATGATGCCCCAGTCCGTACGGATTCCGCCGGGCTCGATCAGGACTACATCGACCCCGAACGGCCTGAGCTCCATACGGAGACAGTCAGATAGCGCTTCTACCGAATACTTGGAGACGTGGTACCAGCCGCCGAAGTACATACAGGTACGCCCGGCTACCGAGCTGATGTTGATGATGCGGCCGAATCCGCGCTCGCGCATCCCGGGGATGGCCTTTTTACATAGCTCCGCCAGTCCGAAAACGTTTACTTCCAGCTGCCTACGGGCCTCTTCCATCGAGACATTTTCGATCGCTCCGAAATAGCCGAAGCCGGCGTTGTTGACGAGAACGTCGATGGGGCCTGTCGCTTCCAGACATTCGTCTATGGCCTTTTCATCACACACATCCAGCCTCAGCGGAGTCACTCCGAACTCCCTTAGAGGCTCCATCAACTCCACGCGCCTTGCCGCAGCGAAGACCGTATGTCCTGCCTGAGCAAGCTGCTTAGCCGTATCGAATCCTATTCCGCTCGACGCTCCGGTAACGAGTATCCTGTAGGCTTTCTTCATATTCCCAATGACTTCCAAAGTCTTAACCTTTCTTGTTCAGTAGATAAATAACTCCGACTATCAGCGCGAGAACCAGACCGTAGGTCAAAATCCCGTTAAACAGACCTTCATGATTGATTCGGAACCAGAAGATTCCATAGTTTATCGCAAATAGCAGCGCACCTCCGGCCAGCCCGATAACAAGGCCCCAGATGGTGCCGCCCGGATTGTTCTTCCAGGTGTTCTCCTTGAAAGACTTGACAAGCAGGTACACGAAGGGGGTAAGTCCGACAAGGATAGAGATAATCAGCGCAATCATCATTTTGTTGCCGCGGGCCGCCTGAGCCTCCTCGGATCTCTGTTGGGCCTCTTCGAATTGCTCCAGCAGCGCCTTCTCCTGCGGAGTCATGAGTTGCTCATACATCTTCATAATGTCGTCCTCCTGAGCGACGGCGCGTGCCGGCTGCGGCGCGAAAGCGAACGACGCGATGGCTCCGGCAATCAGTATCATAAAGAATCGTCTCATCTGTACCAGATTGTGTTGGGGTCGTTTTCGCTGTAAACGCGCTTGATTGTGAGCGATCCTTCGATGGTAGGGGTGATCAGCTGGGGATAGCAGCCGACAGCGAGGACCAAAGTCTTAAGGTTGGTGCTCTGGACGGCAACCACTTCCAGTTTATAATTGGGCGACAGATCCAATTCCTGAATCTCGCTCTCGCCCAGCCAGACCTTCTTTAGATTTGGGAATAATCTCAGATCTTCATAGGTCTTAACCTCGAAGATGTGCGAGCGATATACGGTGAGATTCAAGACGGTCAACGAGTCCGCTTCCGCTTTCTGCAGGATGCCATCTCCATTGATGTCTGCCGACTTCAGGGCGCAACGGAGAACCTCCGGGTCGGCAAATTTCAGGTTCTGGGCCTGAGCGCCGAGGCAGACGAGCATCAAAACGAATGTGTATAGGATTTTCTTCATAAACTAGTGGTCTTATCCACACAAAGATAATGATTTATTGTATCTTTGGAGTAATTATGCTCGCTTCATTCCTAATTGCTATTTTGTTCCAGCTGGCACCCGCTGTAGTGTGGGATGCCGCAGTAAATCATATAGATAAAGACAACTATCAGCTTGTCGTTACCGGAAAGATCGACAAGGGATATTTCATACATCCCATGTCGGACAAAAGCGTCGGAGTCAGTCTCGAACTCTCAGAGGGCCTGACCGCCGTAGGTGAGCCGGTGGAGGAGTATACTCCGGATGATTACAAGGGAGTTGAGGTGGCGATAGGAACTTATGTCCTGAGGCAGGAGGTGAACGTTGGCGGAGCGTCGAAGGTATCCGGTACGCTGACCTGGAGCGCCTGCCATGGGGATGAGTGTGATGCGCCGGAGGATTATGATTTCGCGGTGGAGATTGCCAGGCCGGCCGAGCCTGCGAAGTCGGGTGGTTTGTGGTCGCTGATTCTCGAGGCGATACTGTGGGGCTTTTTGATGTTGCTGACGCCGTGCGTTTTCCCTATGGTGCCGATGACCGTCTCGTTCTTCCTTCGGCAGAGCGGCAGTCCGGCCAGGGCCCGTTTCAGGGCGGCGATGTATGGGCTTTTCATCGTTCTGCTGTATACCGTTCCGATCAGTGTGATAATCGGTTTGACCTGGGCGGTTGGAGGCTCGACCGTGACGGCGGACATATTCAACTGGCTCTCGACCCATTGGCTGCCGAATATTATCTTCTTCCTCGTTTTTATGGTCTTTGCCGCGTCGTTCTTCGGGGCGTTCGAGATCGTATTGCCTTCGTCATGGACGAATAAGGCTGATTCGGGCAGCGATCGGAAGGGCCTGCTGGGCGTGTTTTTCCTCGCGCTGACGCTGGTTCTGGTGAGTTTCAGCTGCACGGGACCGATTGTAGGTACGGTTTTGATAAAGAGTACTCAGGGCGAGTTTTGGGCGCCGATGGTGACTATGCTCGCCTTCAGCATCGCTTTCGCGCTGCCGTTTACCATGTTCGCGTTCTTCCCGTCCGTCCTTTCGAAACTGCCGAAGAGCGGGGGCTGGCTGAACAGTGTGAAGATTGTACTGGGATTTGTAGAGATTGCGCTCGGTCTTAAGTTCCTCAGCGTAGCGGACCAGACCTATCACTGGCATCTGCTCGACAGGGATGTCTATCTTGCTATCTGGATCGTATGCTTTACCCTGCTGGGGCTTTATCTGCTTGGGCTTATCCGTTTCAAATATGATACACCGATAAAGAAGTTCTCTGCGCTGAGGATAGCCCTGATCATCCTTGATTTCGCTTTCGTTGCGTATATGATACCCGGAATGTGGGGTGCTCCGCTTAAGGCTTTGAGCGGATATCTCCCGCCGATGGAGACTCAGCATCTCAGGCTCGGGAAGTACGCGCCGGCGGCGGGGGAGACCGTCGTCCTGCCGGGCACCGCGCTCGGAGGCGAGAGCGGACTGGTCGCGCTGCCCCACGGCCTGACGGGCTACGACAACCTGGACGACGGCCTTGCCGCCGCGGCCGCTACCGGAAAGAAGGTCTTCATAGATATAACCGGCCATGGCTGTGTCAACTGCCGCGAGATGGAAGCCCGCGTCTGGAGCGATCCGGAAGTGCTGGAGAGGCTGCGCGATAACTTCGTCATAGTGTCTCTATATGTAGACGACAAAACGCGCCTTCCCGAAGAAAAATGGGTAACGACCCCCTCCGGAAAGGTCTTGAAGGACGTCGGGCGCGTCAACTCCCGCCTGGTACTCGATCGCTTCGGAGTCAACTCTCAGCCCAACTACTTCATCCTCTCTCCCGAGGGTGACATTTTAGCCGGTCCCCGCGGCTACAACCTCGACGTCGCCGCCTTCGCCTGCTTCCTGGATCTGGAATAGGAGTCTTCCCTGCGGGCATTGCGATATTTCCGCCCGTTTAGTGCGGTTTCTCTGCTTTTTTTTCGCAGAGGAACCGCATTTTCGGCTGTTTTTGCGGTTACCCTGCTTAATTTTCGCAGAGATACCGCGTTCCATAGGGCAAATTGCAGAAAGTCGGTACTTCTCTGCGGGAATTTCCGCAGAGTAGTACGAAGTTTTTGAGGGTGCGGAGCCATTTGACGGGTTTTTGGCGCGGATCGGTTGGTTTTTCCACCTTCCGGCGCTTTTTTACGGGATTTTGGCGCGGAACGGCAGGTTTTTCCCCTTTCCGGCGCCGATTTCGTGACTTTCGGCGCCGAGGGCCTACCTGGGCTGCGCCGGGGCGGGAGTGGAAGCGCGAAGGGTTAAAAGGTTGGTACGATTTTGTCGAAGATCGTCCCTGAGGTCGCTCGCGGGAGTGCTTGCCCGGTTGCTTGCCTGAGTGCCCGCGACCTCTTCCAACCCTTCGAAAAAATCGTCCCCGACTTTTTAGCCCGCGCGGGCTCAGCGATACTGCCAACAATGAGGTCCAACCCCTCGCGACAACATCCCTGCCGGGGGCTAACGAATATATATTCGAACGGTAGTGAGGGGGTGCGAGGGCCTTAGAGGAGCGGAGCGACGGCGTCGGCATCAGCCGACCGGCCGGCCCGGGTATTTGGCGAAGACAAATACGGAAAGGGAGGAAGGCCGCAGGGGGCTAGGGGGAAGGACGCTTCCCCCGTATGAAAAAGCCGGAGGAGCGGGGACTCCCTCGAGCGGGCGTGGCCACCCGCGGCCACGGGGAGCGGGGAGGTGTCCGTTGATAGCGAGTTCGAGCGTAGCGAGGACGAAGATAGCAATGGAAGGGTCCGAGCGAGCAAGTCAGAGACTTGCGAGACGAGTCCCGCGCGAGGGAGTCTCCGGCCGAAGGCGAAGAGTCCCGGAAGGCTCGCGGTAAAAAAATGTAAAACATGGGAAGAAAATGGAAAACTTTTGCTAACTTTGTCGCACTTGCGTATAAGAACAATTATGATCACATTCATCGGCGAATACACCTCGAAAGTAGACGACAGGGGCAGACTTGTGCTCCCGGCGCCTCTGAAGGGCTGCTTGCCTGTGGGTGGAGATATGAGATTCGTAGTGAAAAAGAGCATCTACGACGACTGTCTTGAGATGTACACTTTCGAAGAGTGGACAAAACAGTCGGAGAAGGTCAAAGACGGTCTCAACTTCTTCAACCCTAAGCACGTCCAGTTCTGGAGGGAGTATATGCGCGACCGCGATGTGGTCGAACCGGATTCGAAATTGGGACGTATCTCAATCTCCCGGGACCTTCTTGACGCAATCGGTGTAAACAAAGAGGTCGTATTCTTTGGCATTGATTTCAAGATAGAGATCTGGGCGAAGGAGAAATTCGAAAAGTCCCGCCTTTCTAACGAGAATTACACTGCCATAGCGGAAAGCCTTTCAAAATAAAGGCAACGCGCTATGTCCGAGTACCACAATCCCGTTCTGCTTAAGGAGAGCGTAGACGCCCTTGTAACGAGCGCCCGCGGAACCTATGCCGACGCCACCTTTGGTGGCGGGGGCCATAGCCGCGAGATCCTCAGCCGTCTCTCCCCTGAAGGAAAACTGATTTCTTTCGACCGCGACGAAGACGCCCTGAAAAACGCTATCGACGACCCTCGGTTTACCCTTATCCACAACGACTTCAGATTCATATACAACTACTCCCTTACCGAAACGGAAGGGGGATTCGATGGCATCCTGGCCGACCTGGGAGTGTCGTCGCATCAGTTTGATACGGCGGAAAGAGGTTTCTCGTTCCGTTACAGCGCTCCGCTCGATATGCGAATGAATGTGCAGGGAACAACGACTGCAGCGGACATTGTCAATTCTTATACGCAAGAAGAATTGGAAAAGATTCTTAGGATTTACGGTGAGGTCGATGACGCCCGCAAGGTTGCGAAACTAATTGTAGCAGCCAGATCCCAGAAGGCGATCGAAACCACCGATGACCTGGACAATGCCATTGCAGCCGCCCTGCCTTCTTTCGCCGAGCACAAATTCCTCGCGAAGGTCTACCAGGCGCTCCGTATCGAAGTGAATCAGGAGATGCGCTCGCTTGAGAAGTTCCTCGAGGGAGCAGCCTGCGCCCTGAAGCCGGGCGGGCGGCTGGTAGTCATCACCTACCACTCGCTCGAAGACCGCATGGTCAAAAACTTTATCAAGGCTGGAAACATCGACGGCGAGGTCCTGAAAGACGTCTTCGGCCGCAGCGAAACGCCCTTCGAGGCCGTCAACCGCAAACCCATCCTCCCAGAAGAGGATGAAATTGCCGCAAACACTCGCGCCCGGAGCGCAAAACTCCGCGTTGCTGAACGAACGACCTTTCCCTCTGAGAGGCCTGTCCACCCCCGGACAGGGGCAGGGGGTAGGCGTCCGTCGGAAGCGAGTTCTGCGAAGCAGGACGAAGATAACGATGGAAGGGGCCGGAAGGAGCGGAGCGACTGGAGTCCTCGAAGAGGGAGAGGTCGTTCGGAAAAACAAAAGTAATGGAGCAGGAAAGGAAATTTAAATTTTCGGACATAGGAAAGCTGTTGAAGAACAGCGTCAAGGCGATCTTCGAGGGAGAGTTTCTCCTCCGACTGAAGATTGGACGCTACTTCATCAACATAGTCTATGTGTTCGCGGTGATTACCCTCACCATCTGGATAAGCCTGCTCATAGACAACACCCTCACTAAGGTTGAGCGAGGAAGGAGTGTGATTGCAGAACAGGAAGCCGTAATCGCCAGGCGCTCCTACGAGCTTTCTTCCCTTACCAGGAGAAGCGGCGCGGAGAAGCACCTCGAAGAGCTCGGCTCCGACCTTAAAGAGGCTGAGAAGCCGCCGATAGTTTTGAAATAAAAAAGATACCCGATCAGGTCGGGCATGACAAATAGATAATGGCAGAAGAGACTAAACAGGAAACCAGGAAGAGAGACAGGATCAGCTACGCGCTGTACCTGTACTACCTGCTGATGCTGCTCGTGGGAATATTCCTCGCGGGACGCTTCCTGTATCTCAAAATCTTCTGGAAACCGGACCCCGTAATCGCCAGCAAGCTTACCCAGCCTATCCGCAGGGTGAACTTGGAGCCTACCCGCGGCTTTATCCTCGCATCCGACGGCCGTCCGATCGCTATGTCCTATCCCCGCTATCAGCTCTACATCGACCCTCTCGTAAGAAAGGGCGAATACGACCTCATGAAAAAGGACGTCCGGGCAGACAGCCTCAAGGCCTGGAAAGAGAAAGCGGCCGGCTTTGCCCAGGGCCTTGCGATAGTGTTCCCCGAGCGGAGCCCCGAGTACTTCCGTAAGCGACTATGTGATGCACTCGACCGTGGGAGCCGATTCTTAAAGCTCGGCCGTCCGATCGAGAAGGAGCAGCTCGACTTCCTCAAGCAGTATCCCCTCATCAAAGAGGGCCGCTTCAAGGGCGGAGTCTGGTACGAGGCAGTCCCTACCAGGCGCTATCCCTACGGTTCGCTCGCTAAGCGAACGATCGGAAGCGTCACCGAAAACGCCGATGGCTCATACTACAGCGGAATCGACGGCAAATACAATTACGTACTCCACGGCGAACCTGGCCGCTACTACATGAAGAAAACGGACAACGGCTACGTCCGTGACTACGACAGTACTTACGTCAAAGCCGTCGATGGGCTGGACATCCGTACGACCCTCAACATAGACTACCAAGATATCGCCGACCGCCTGCTCCGCAAATACGTAGAGCCCGAGGAAGACCTCGAAGCGGCGTGCTTCGTCCTGATGGACGTCAAGACCGGCGCTATCAGGTCAATGGTAAACCTCGCCCGGAGCAACGACGGCACCGGCCCGTTCGGTGAGAACGAGAACGTCGCCGTGGGCCGTCGCGGAGAGCCGGGCTCGGTCTTCAAGATCACTACCCTGATGACCTGTATCGAAGACGGAATAGTCACCTCGATTGACCAGACTGTTCCCGCAAGGGATGGTCTCGTCCAGGTCGAAGGCTACCAGAAACTCTACCAGGCAGACAAACACCTCAAAGACTACGCAGCGAAGTACCACACCTGGAACATCCCGCTCTGGTACTGCGTAAAGATATCCTCCAACAATGCCTTCAGGTATCTTGCCATCAAGAACTACAAAGACAAGCCCGAAGACTTCATCGGCAGGCTCCACACCTACAACCTCGGCAAGAGTTTCGATTTCGACGTCTACGAGCCCATCACTACTCCTACCCTGAAGTATCCTACAGACAAGAGCTGGTCAAAGACCGACCTCGGTCAGATAGGAATGGGCTACTCCGTCAGCGTAACCCCGATGCACGTCCTGGCCTACTACAACGCAATCGCCAACGGCGGAAAGATGATGAAGCCCTATCTGGTAGAAGACATCGAGAAGAACGGAAAGGTTATCGAGAAACTCGGCCCCTCCATCCTCAATTCCAGTATCTGCAAACCGGAAACGGCGAGGATGGTCACCGAAGCCCTCTGCAATGTAACGGTCAACGATGAGGACTACAGATTCAGGGGAACGGCGTGGAGACTTTCCTACCTGGCAGACAAATGCAAGGTCGCCGGAAAGACCGGAACCGCCGACGTCTTTACCAACGGAAAGTATGTCCAGGCCAACGGCGCCAGAAAGCAGCAGGGTACGTTCGTAGGCTTCTTCCCTGCCGAAGACCCGCAGTACTCGGTAATCTGCGTAGTCTTCTCGAAGATATCGAAAAAGGAGTTTGCCGGAGGAGTTATCCCCGCGAGCGTGATTAGAGATTTTATAAAGGAAATATACAATATCGATCCATACTGGAATGAAACTGTCGAAGTTGATCAAAGGTCTTAACGCGGAGATTCTCGCTGGTACGCCCGAAACCGAGATCCTGAGCGTGTGTTGTGACTCCCGAAAAGCCACAAAAGGTTCGCTTTTCATCGCCGTCCACGGTACAGCGGCAGACGGAAGCGCCTTCCTTCAGAACGCGCTGGACAACGGCGCTTGCGCAGCCGTAAAGACCGACCGCGCCGGCCTCGCCGCACTCGCTGACCGCTTCTACGACCACCCGTCCGGCAAGCTCAAGCTCGTAGGAATTACCGGCACCAACGGCAAGACTACTACCGTAACCCTCCTCTACAACCTCTTCAGGGAGATGGGCTACGAATGTGGGCTGCTCTCTACTATTGCAAACTATGTAGGAGCCTACCGCGAAGAAGCGATCAACACAACCGCCGACCCCGTAACGATCAACTCGCTGATGGCCCGGATGGTCGACGAAGGCTGCGAGTACTGCTTTATGGAAGTCAGCTCGATCGGAGTGGAGCAACACCGTACGGACTGCCTCGATTTCAACGTAGGTATCTTCTCGAACCTGACCCACGACCACCTCGACTACCATAAGACGGTAGCCGAATACCTCCGCTGCAAGAAACTCTTCTTCGACAACCTTCCGAAGGGAGCGACCGCCATCACCAACATCGACGACAAACACGGTCTCGTGATGGTCCAGAACACCAAGGCGAAGGTCGTCACCTACTCCACCCGCAGCGGCGCAGACCACGTCTGCAAGATTATGGAGCAGAGCATCGACGGCATGCTCCTCAAGATCGACGGAATCGAAGTGTGGACCCGCCTTGTCGGAGAACACAACGCATACAACATTCTCGCTATCTACAGTGCGGCGCTTGCCCTCGGCGCGAATATGGACGAAACTCTCGTCGGGATAAGCAGGCTCCAATCGGCCCCGGGTCGTCTCGAAACGATACGCGGGCCCCAGGGGAAAACGGTGGTTATAGACTACGCCCATACCCCTGACGCACTGGAGAATGTCCTCAAGACCCTCCGCCAGATCGAACCAGGCCGCGAGCTGGTCTGCCTGTTCGGCTGCGGCGGCGATCGCGACCGGACGAAGCGGCCGGAGATGGCGGCAATCGCGGAGCAGTATTCAGACCGCATCTTCGTCACGGCAGACAACAGCCGCACCGAGAAGACGGAAGACATTATGGCCGAAATATGCACGGGCTTCAGCCCGAAGGGCAGGACCAAGGCCATCTGCATCGCCGACCGTGCCGAGGCGATTCGGGCCGCGATCACCCTCTCCCAGAGTCCTTCGACTATCCTCCTTGCCGGAAAGGGCCACGAAACATACCAGGTAGTCGGGACCGAAAAAGTCCACTTCGACGAACACGAAGTAGTAGCAGAAATCTTCAAACAAATCTAAACCGATGCTTTACTATCTCTTTGAACTTTTAAAGAAATACGATATTCCCGGACAGGGACTGATGACCTACTTCTCCTTCAGGGCCATCCTCGCCAACGTAATCGCCATCATCGTGGCTTACTTCTTCGGCAAGAGGGTAATCAAGTGGCTCCAGAAGAAGCAGATCGGAGAGACCGTCCGCAACCTCGGCCTCGAAGGTCAGATGAGCAAGGCCGGCACCCCCACGATGGGCGGCGTCATCATCATCGTAGCCCTGCTGGTTGCCGTGCTGCTTGTCTGTGACCTTTCGAACGTCTATGTCCAGCTGCTTATCCTTACTACAGTATGGTGCGGCGGCCTTGGCTTCGCAGACGACTATATCAAGGTCTTCAAACACGACAAGAACGGCCTCAGCGAGGGAAAGAAACTAATCGGACAGTTCATCCTCGGCATCATCATCGCCGGAACCGTCTGCTTCAGCCCGAACATCGTTGTCCGCCAGGAGGTGGAGCAGGTCGCGACCGAGGAGACAGTCCAGGACGGCACCCCTTCGGGTACGGTTGACCACGGCCGCTATGTCTCCGAAGACGTAATAAAGAGCACAAAAACCACCATCCCGTTCGTCAAGAGCCACGAATTCGATTACAAGTACCTCATCCCGTTCAAGGGAGCGTTCGGCTGGTACTGCAGGTGGGCCCTGTATGCGCTGGTTATCATCTTCATCATCCTCGCTTGTTCGAACGGAGCAAACCTTACCGACGGTATGGACGGCCTTTCGGCCGGAACCTCGGCGATAGTGGGAGTCGTAATCGGTATCCTCGCATGGCTTGGCGGCAACGTCATAGACGCGGGCTACCTCAACATTATGTATATCCCCGGCTCCGGCGAGACGGCCGTGTTTATGGCGGCGTTCGTGGGCGCGCTGGTGGGCTTCCTATGGTTCAACACCTTCCCCGCCCAGGTATTTATGGGCGACACGGGCAGCCTGATGATAGGAGGAGTGATCGGCGTCAGCGCGGTTCTTATCCGCAAGGAGCTGCTGCTTCCCATCCTCTGCGGAATTTTCCTCGCGGAGAGCATCTCCGTTATTCTCCAGAGGGGATATTTCAGGTATACTAAACGCAAGTTCGGAGAGGGCCGCAGGCTGTTCCTGATGGCTCCGCTCCATCATCATTATCAGAAACAGAGCATCCCCGAGCCCAGAATCGTCGTCCGCTTCTGGCTCGTAGGTATCGTTCTGGCAGTTGGTACATTGGCACTATTGAAGATCAGGTAGGCTTATGTCAAGAATAGTAGTACTCGGCGGGGCCGAGAGCGGCGTAGGAGCCGCGGTCCTCGCAAAAGTTAAAGGATTCGAGGTCTTTCTTTCCGACAACGGAAAGTTGAAAGACGAGTATAAGGCGCTGCTCGGCAACTGGCAGATCGCCTATGAGGAAGGTGGCCACACCGAAGAGAAAATACTCAACGCAGACGAGGTCGTCAAGAGCCCCGGCATCCCCGAGACCGCACCTATGGTCCGTAAGCTCAGGGATAAGGGCATCCACGTCATCTCCGAGATCGAGTTCGCCGCCCGTTACGACAGCGCGAAGAAGATCTGCATCACCGGTTCGAACGGCAAGACTACCACCACCTCTATCATCTACTACCTCCTGAAGGAAGCCGGCCTCAACGTAGGCCTTGGCGGCAATATCGGCAAGAGCTACGCCCTTCAGGTCGCGACCGAGCAACACGACTACTACGTCCTCGAGATCAGCAGCTTCCAGCTCGACGGCTGCTACGATTTCCGTCCGGACATAGCCATCATCACCAACATCACCCCCGACCACCTCGACCGCTACGACTACAATATGGAGAACTACGTCCGCTCGAAGTTCCGCATCACGCGTAACCTCAGGCCGGAAGACTGCTTCATCTTCGATTCGGACGACAAGATTACGATCGACCACCTCAGCAAGATCGTGCTCCAGGCCCGTATGCTCCCTATGTCGCAGACCCACGAAGTCGAGCAGGGCGCTTACCTCGAAGGCCAGAAGATAGTGATGCGCTACGGCGAAGACGAGAGCGAGATCTACCTTAGCGAGCTTGCCCTCGGCGGTAAACACAACATCTACAACTCGATGGCGGCGGCGCTCGCAGCCAAGGCCGCCGGCATCCGCAACGATGTGATCAGAAAGAGCCTCAAGACCTTCCAGCCTATCGAACACAGACTCGAGCCGGTCCTGGAAGTAGGCGACGTCCTCTACATCAACGACAGTAAGGCAACCAATGTAGACGCAGCGTGGTACGCCCTCGACTGCCAGACAAAACCGGTCGTCTGGATAGTAGGCGGAACTGATAAGGGCAATGACTACGAAGTCCTGAAGCCGCTTGTCAGGGAGAAAGTCCGCGCGATAGTCTGTATGGGCATCGACAATAAGAAATTCCACGAAGCCTTCGAGGGAATCGTAGGCTCGGACAAGATAGTAGACACCCTTTCCGCCGAAGAAGCGGTAAAGGCGTCGGCGGCGTTTGCCCAGCCGGGAGACGTAGTTCTTCTGAGCCCCTGCTGCGCCAGCTTCGATCTTTTCACCTGCTACGAAGACCGTGGAGAAAAATTCAAAGACGCTGTAAGGAATCTGTAGTATGAGCGGCAAGGGGAAGAAAATCTGGAACTTCATCGAGAATTTCGCCGGCGATAAGGTGGTGCTCATCATCGTACTGATGCTGATCCTCTTCTCTATCGTCTGTATCTTCTCGAGTTCCTCGCGCCTTATCACTGTCAATACAGACAGGATAGACATAGTCAAGGACCACCTCATCATCGTGGGCCTCGGGCTGCTGCTAATCTTCGTCTGCTATCAGATAAGGAGCATCGAATTCTTCCGGAAAGTATCCAGTCTGGGCTTCTTCGTAGCCTTTGCCTTCCTATTCGTTTTGGTTATCGGAGGAGTCGGCAACTTTATCACCGCCCCCGAGATCAACGGCGCCGTACGTTTCCTGAAGATAAAAGGCATCCAGGTCCATGTCTTCGAGATAGCGAAAGTGGCGATGATTATGTACATCGCCTGGGCAGTAGACGCCCTGAAGAAAGACAATTTCAAACTGCTCAATAAGATTTCTGAGCTGGACCACTTCCACTGGGTAAAGAATAAGTTGACAAAGAAGATCATTTATCTTTACATCCCGGCCGTCATCGTAATGTTGATGGTTATGAAGGGTTCCAACACCGCGGCCCTTATGATAGGCCTTGTGATGGTCCTTACAATAGCCATCGGTACAGGAGAGGTCAAGGAAATCTTCATAGCCGGAGCGGTCGGCGTGATGCTCTTCGTAGGCGCGTTCGGATTATACAGCATTACTAAGCACTCAGACCATGTAATGTTCCAGCGAATCGGCCTTTTCGCCACCCGTCTGGGACACCACAACTATGTAAAAGAGTATCATATGGCTGGAGCCGACAACACTGCCAAGCAGAAAGCTCTTGACAAGCTCCGCCAGCCATATAGCGCAAAAATAGCCATCCAGCAGGGCGGCCTTCTCGGAAAGGGCCCCGGCCAGAGTACCCAGCGCTATGTTGTTCCCGATATGTCTGAGGACTACATGTTCAGCTTCATACTCGAAGAGTACGGCTGGCTGGGAGGAATGGCGGTAATGATCCTGTACATCTCGCTCATTGCGCGAGGGGTGCTGATAGTCCGAAACTGCGGCACCAACCTCTTTGCGAAATGTGCCGTGATGGGTCTGGTCCTCCTTATTTCTGGTCAGGCCATGATCCATATCATAGTCAATGCGGATGTAGGACTCCTGACAGGTCAGACCTTGCCGCTGCTAAGCCACGGCGCATCTGCCTTCGTCTGCTTCTGCATCGCTTTCGGTATTATCCTATCGATAAGCAGGATATCCAACCGCAAGATCGAGACTGAGACTAAAAAGGCAGTTCCCCTTATCGATCTCCACGACAATGTAGAAGCTAGCCTTGCCGATCTCGATTCGTTCGACAGCGGCGAGTACGAAAATATCGAGGAAACTGAAGAAAACGAGGATATATATGACAGCATATAAGAAACTTCGCGTTATTATCAGCGGCGGCGGAACGGGAGGCCACATCTTCCCCGCTATTTCTATCGCCAATCGTTTCAAGGAAGTGAACCCTGAAACCGAGATTCTTTTCGTTGGAGCCAACGGAAAGATGGAGATGGAAAAAGTCCCCGCAGCCGGTTATAAAATAGTAGGTCTGCCTATCTGCGGCCTCCAGAGAAGACTCACCCTCAAGAACATCTGGAACGACATCCAGGTGCCCTTCAAGATACTTATCAGCAACGCCAGGGCCAGAAAACTCATACGCACTTTCAAGCCCGACATCGCAGTAGGAGTAGGCGGCTACGCCAGCGCGCCCCTGCTCTTCGCGGCCACCCGCCGCGGCGTCCCTTCGCTCATCCAGGAGCAGAACGGCTTCGCCGGCCTTACCAACAAGATGCTCGGCGACAAGGTAGGCTGCATCTGCGTGGCCTACGAAGGGATGGAGAAGTTCTTCCCCGCCGAAAAGATAGTTATGAGCGGCAACCCTATCCGCTCCAGCATCAAGCAGGCGACGCCCGAGATGAGGGCGGAAGCGCTGAAACATTATGGGCTTGACCCTAAGCGCAGGCAGCTGCTCGTGATCGGCGGCAGCCTCGGATGCGGCACCCTCAACCGGACGATGAAAAGCTGGATAGAGGCAGGCTGCCCGGGTGGCGAAGACGTAGAGGTGATATGGCAGTGCGGCAAGTATTATGAGCCGAACGTCCGTGCGTTCATGGAGGGCCGTAATCTGCCCTTCATCCATTGGAGCGCGTTCATAGACCGGATGGACCTTGCCTATGCGGCCTCGGACCTTATTGTCTCACGTTCGGGCGCTTCGAGCGTTTCCGAAATCTGCGTTGCCGGCAAGCCGTGTATCTTCGTTCCCTCGCCCAACGTGGCCGAGGATCATCAGACCCACAACGCGATGGCCCTGGTCCGCAGGGAGGCGGGGTTGATAGTTAAAGATGCGGCGGCCGGGGCCGAGCTCATGCCGCTCGCGATGCAGGTAATCCACGACGAGGGCAGGCTCGAACTGATCGGCCGCAACGCCCTTGGGATGGCGCTGCCCGATGCGGCGGCCATCATCGTGGATGAAGCATATAAATTGGTTGCGTAATGAAAAAGGTATATTTCATA
>JAEESD010000060.1 GCA_016286145.1 Bacteroidales bacterium
GTAAGTGCGGCGCTTTTTTTGATGTCCGGGCCGTTGAAAGCTCGCTTTCATAAGGCCCCGGGCATCGAAAAAAGCTTCGGCTGCCGCCGGAGCCTTTTGTTTCTCGTGGAGGGACGTCGGACGTGCCGAGCGCAGCGAGGCAAATCCGACCGTTTGCGGAAGGTCCCCGCTGTTTTTGCACAAGGTGGAATTCCAAGGCGGGGACCTTGTGCGCAAAACCCCATCACACGCCTTCTGGCGCACAAGGTGTCGCACCTTTTCTTCCACCTTGCGCGCCCTGGTGTGGCAGAAGCCCAAATCACTTATCTAGCTGTGTGCCAACCACTTGTCCCCCACGCCAAGAATCATCAAGAATCAATAATCGAACATCAAACCAATAGATCGCGCTGCGCCGAGCTCGAGTGCGCGGCCTTATCATACGGGGGAAGCGTCCTTCCCCCGAGCCCCCTGCGGCCTTCCTCCCTTTCCGTATTTGTCTTCGCCAAATACCCGGGCCGGCCGGTCGGCTGATGCCGACATCGTCGCTTCGCTCCTCCAGGGCCTCGCCCCTTGCTAAACCGGCCGCTCGCCACCTCGCGGCCTATTGGCGGACAAGCGCAGCGAGGCAAATCCGACCAATTCCTTTCGTGGAGGTCTCTAGGACGTGGCTATCACCATGATTCCGGAGGGTGGTAGCCACCCTTTCGGGCAGCCTTTCTTGTAGACATTTTAGAAGGGAAGTGTGACCTGAATTGTTTGGAGTCCTTCAGAGAAAGGAATGACACGAACCCATTCAGCGGTGAAGGTGTTGGCATCGGGCTTTCTGATGTCTCCGTTGTTGCACAGGAACCTTATCCTGACCTTACTATTCAGAAAAGGTGAACTTACGGAAATGCTTTCCTTTTCAACAAAGGAGGAGCCCTTTGCCTCAAAGGTTTTCCATTTGCCGTCTTGGTAAACGAGTTTTCCGTCCACTGTATTCAAAGGCATCCTCATTTCGTCCTGATATATTTCTATACCAAGAATAATCACATCACCTTCTTCCCAGAGAATGTCCGCTCCGGATTCCGAATGACCGTTGAGGATGGCTTTGGTCTCAAACTCATCCGAAACGTCGAACATGAATTGTGCATTATACCCCAACTTATTGCATCCACTTAGCATAAGTGTCACTGAGGCTGCAAGATAAAGAAACAAATGTGCTGTTTTCATAAAAACCTATTTAATTATCTCTGATTTTATAAAGCGATACCCGTATGCAATCCTATTGTAGGACCTATACTTAGGCCAATGAAAAAGTTGGACTTGCCCCACATGCTGAAAGCGATGCCGGGCTGCCAAGACCCCCAGAACCTCCAGTCTCCCGGTAGGACAGGATAATCCGTTTCTGACCCCGGGTTGCGCTCGACGCCATTTTCCATATACCAGTGGCTCATTTTATAAATGACACGCGCGCCCAACATGATATCACTGTACAGGGAGAAATTCTTTCTGTGCCCAAGAGGGATATAATGTCGATGATAAGCAACAATGTTGATACGTTGCCCGGTGGGATGTGACTCTGGGCCAAAAATAAAAAACTCTTGCCCCCATCCGACACCCAGCCCAAAAACCTTGTTCTGGCTGGTACGGATGCCCCCTGTTAAAATAGCGGAACCATCAAACAACTCTACATTAGCGCGCAAAGTGAATTCCGGCTTCCAGCCTTTGCGGCCATCGGCAGACAAATGAGCCTTCACGCTACTGAAATAATCTGAGACCAGGAAACGCGGCTGCTCAAAATTTAGTTTGTCTCCAGTCACAGCTGCTGTGGAATCAACTACCTGAGCGGAGGCGGAAATGGCAATAATGGCTGATAATATTGTGATTGCAAGGTGCTTCATGGGATTATTGTTTTTCAAACATTGAACGTAAATCATCGAGGGTGGCACTCCCCTCCAAATAGAGGATTGTTATGATCCACGCAGGTCCGGCTGGTCTGGCCTGGTAGCAAAGGTAGCGGCGAACCCGGGCAAACGGAGTGGGCTGAATCAAGGCGTAGGTCAAGAGTTCGCCTGTCATTTCAGTCTCGGCCGATTGTGCTTCTGCCGCATCGGCCCGAATCAATTCGGACACCTTCAAGGCGGTCTCTTCATCGACCTGGAATTGAACGCTGTGGTAGTAATCCAATTTATATGTGGCCATGCTTTCTCCACGCGCTTCCGTAGCTATCATCCGCTTTGCCGGGACAATCTTCCCCCGGAAGACCGGATAGCAATTCAGCCCTCGCTGGGCAAAAGCCGCTCCAGAAAACAAGAGCAAGGCCATTATGCATATCAATACCCTTTTCATCGCTCGAACATTTCAAATAAGTTAGTCTCTACAGGAGAACTCCCTCCAAAGAAATCGGCAAGGGAAGACTCAACAGACGCCATTACTTGTTGGTTGTCCGTTGTCTTCTCCCCATACGCGTAACAGACATAAAACTCGTCACCTGATTTGCCCCCGCTGTCCCTAAGGCTAAGGCCGATGGCTGCAACGGCAGCAATACTGGCAGCAATGGCAATTAAAGGGAAAAGATGGTCGGTTTTGGCCTTCCGACCCTCTTTCTCTTTTCCGATAGACAGATAACCCAAGACGCCCCGCAGCTGTTCGAACTCGGGATCGTCCACCCTTGCAACGTACCTGGCCAGCTCCCGCTCCTCCACAGGAGTGGTTTCGGCATCCCAATACCGCTGCATCAAGTTCATATATTTCTCCTTATCTGTCATCTTTCAAAGCGTTTCTAAGTGTTTTGCGGGCGCGGGAGAGTTGCATCCTTACCGCTGTGGGTTCCATCCCCAATTCTGCCGCTATATCTTCCAAGGTTCTTCCTCCGTATTCTTTCTCCTCCAGGATGTATCGTTGTGTATCTGTTAACTCGGTTTGAATCTTCTCCTTCATCTGGGCGAATGCTCGTTCTTTTTTCAGCGTGTCGGGGCTGTCATCGGCTAAGTCCCTTTCCAAGGGTACCGACCTGGCTCGTCGGCGTTCGTTCAGGCTGGCATTCCGGACGGTACGGGTAAGCAGCACCTCTGCTTCTTTTTCCGACTGCAGCGGATATTGCCGGCGCCAGAGTCGCACGAAGCTGTCCTGCAGGATATCCTCCGCTCCATCAGCGTCCGGCAGAATCCTGCCGGAAACCAATTTGAGCCTCTGTCGAAGCCGTATGAATGCATCTGTCAAATAGTCGGCCATCGCTATAGCAATTGTGCTTTCTTCCGTATTGTCTACTTATATAACACGCAACATCCGGAAACGTAACACAATAATACGCTATTTTTAGATGCTTCTTTGCATTATCCGCCTACAATATCCAACAAGGTGATTAAGAATAGAAGGGTAGTAAGCAATTATCTACGCTTCTGGCCGATGGTTCCCTATTCCACCGGAAGTGCTTAGAATGGGTTGATATAGAAAGCGGTCAAGAGACTGTGTCCGGACGTGCCGAGCGCAGCGAGGCAAATCCGACAAAAAAACGCCCGACCAAGACGGTCGGGCATAGGATATCCCTGAATCGAAGAACGCTTAGAGGAGCGAAGCGACGTTGTCGGCATCAGCCGACCGGCCGGGCCGGGTATTTGACGAAGGCAAATACGGAACCGACGCACGAGCGAGAGAAGAAGGTACTAGTATCTTCTTCCGAGCGAGAAGGAGGCGAGCGAAGCTAAAGGCGGAAAGGCCGCAGGGGGTTGCAGGGGGACGGAACGCCCCCCTTAAAAATTAGTCTCCGAAGGAGAAGCGCTTGAAGGCAACGATCTTCGCATCTTTGTCGGCGGCTGCGAGAGCTTCCTTAACAGAGATGTGGTTGTCTGCCATCTGATACTCCTGAGCCTCAAGGGTCTGCTCCTTGAAGAACTTCTGGACGCGGCCGTTGGCGATGTTCTGGATCATCTGCTCGGGAAGGTTTGCTGCCTTCTCCTCGCCGACGGTCTTGATAATCTGACGGGCCTGCTGAGCCTGCTCGGGAGTGAGCCAACCCTTAGCGGTGTTGGACTCGATGTGATCCTCGCTGTCGACGTGGGCAGGGTTGATGCCGGCCTTCTTGAGGGCTGCGTCAACTGCCTTCTGGACCTGCTCTTCCTTGGTCTTCTCGATAGCGATCTTACGCTCGTTCTCGACAACCTCGGCGGGGCAGTCCTCTGCGCTAATAGCAACGGGGTTCATGGATGCAACCTGCATCGCAACACCCTTTGCGATATCGGTGGGGACTTCCTTGTTGAATCCTACGAGTGCGCCGAGCTTTCCGGTAAGGGTGTGGATATACTCCTTTACGAACGGAGCCTCAACGAGTGCGTAGTAAGCAAGGACGTGCTTCTCGCCGGTCTTTCCGGTCTGAGCCTCGATAGCCTCGGCTACAGTGTAACCGTCTGCCATCTTGCAGGCCTTGAGAGCCTCGACATCAGCGGGGGTCTGGGCGATAGCGATGTCCGCGATGGCGTCTGCAAGAGTCTGGAAATCGGGAGTGCGGGAGACGAAGTCGGTCTCACATCCAAGGGCGACGAGGATAGCCTTGCCTCCGTTGATGCGGGCCTTGACGGCGCCTTCTGCAGTCTCGCGGTCTGCGCGCTTTGCTGCGACCATCTTTCCCTTCTCGCGGATGATGCCTACTGCCTTGTCGAAGTCGCCATTAGCTTCCTCGAGGGCCTTCTTGCAGTCCATCATACCCGCAGAAGTCATCTTGCGTAACTTCATTACGTCTGCTGCTGTAATTGCCATAGTGGTATTCTTTTTTCAGTTAATAAACAGACTTATTCAGCGGCGACGGGGGCCTCAGCCTCAACGTCTACCTGCTTTGCACCCTTACGGGCGCGGAGCTTGCGCTCTGTTGTCTTGACGACTTCCTTCTCCTCGGCCTCGGCCTCTTTGTCCTTCTCGAGCTTGCGCTCCTCAAGACCTTCCTGGATGGCGCCGCAAAGTGCGTTGAGAACAGCCTCAATGCTCTTTGTTGCATCGTCGTTTGCCGGAATCACATAATCAATCGGGGTAGGATCGCAGCAAGTATCAACCATTGCGAATACCGGGATGTTAAGACGATTGGCTTCCTTCACGGCGTTTGCCTCTTTCTGGACGTCGATGACGAACAGGGCTGAAGGAAGGCGGCTCATATCACGAATAGAACCGAGGTTCAGTTCGAGCTTCGCCCTCTGGCGGTCTATCTGGAGACGCTCACGCTTTGCGAGCTTCTCGAAGGTTCCGTCCTCTTTCATCTTGTCGATGGTACCCATCTTCTTGATGGCCTTACGGACGGTGGGGAAGTTGGTAAGCATACCACCGGCCCAACGCTCGGTGATGTACGGCATGCCTACTGCAGCGGCTTTCTCGGAAACGATTTCCTTAGCCTGCTTCTTTGTTGCAACGAAGAGGATCTTGCGGCCCGACTTTGCGAGTTCCTTCATCTCTTCGGCAGCTTCGTCTATCTTGACGACTGTCTTGTGCAGGTCGATGATATGGATTCCGTTCTTCTGATCGAAGATATAGGGAGCCATTTTAGGGTTCCACTTGCGGGCGAGGTGTCCGAAGTGTGCGCCTGCATCAAGCAATTCTTGGAAATTTGTTCTTGACATTTTGTTGTTGTTTTTACTTTTCTCTTTTCATCAATCTCCTGGTAGCGACCTGGTCGATCCAGGTGATTTTCCGCAGAGTGGCAACCTCCCAACGGGGATAGTTTAACAAAACCACTACTGTGCTGATAAAACAGTTCTGAATACTAACGTTTGCTGAACTGGAAGCGTGCGCGTGCGCTGGGCTGACCAGGCTTCTTACGCTCAACCTCGCGAGCATCGCGGGTGAGGAATCCTGCGGCCTTAAGAGCGGGACGATATGCTTCCTTGTCGATCTCGCAAAGTGCGCGGGCGATACCGAGGCGGATAGCTTCTGCCTGACCCTTGATTCCACCGCCAACGATGGTGATCTTGGTGTCAAACTTACCTTCAGTCTCAGTAACGGCGAACGGCTGGTTTACGATGTAACGGAGAGCGTCCTGCTTGAAGTAATCCTCGAGGGGACGATCGTTGATCGTAACATTGCCTGCACCTGCAGAGATGTAAACGCGAGCAACAGCTGCTTTACGTCTTCCAAGGGCGTGTGTCTGTTCCATTTACTCTGATTAGATTTCGTTTAACTTGATTTCGCAAGGGTTCTGAGCCTGGTGCGGATGCTCGGGACCTGCGTAAACGTGCAGGTTCTTAAGCTGCTGTGCACCAAGACGGGTCTTGGGGAGCATACCCTTGACTGCTCTCCTGACGAGTTCGGCGGGTCTCTTGGCGAGGATCTCCTTAGGGGTTGTGAAGCGCTGTCCTCCCGGATATCCGGTGTAGCGTGTGTAAACCCTGTTGGTCATCTTCTTTCCCTTGAGGGCCACCTTCTCAGCGTTGACGACGATGACGTTGTCACCGCAGTCCACGTTGGGGGTGAAGCCGGGCTTGTTCTTACCGCGGAGGATAAGGGCAACCCTTGCTGAAAGACGACCAAGAGCGAGATCTGTCGCGTCAATAACCACCCACTTCTTGTCGACGGTCGCTTTGTTGAGCGATACGGTCTTGTAGCTGAGTGTGTCCATTGTCTTGATCTTAAACAGTTAATACTTTATAAAAAAAATGCGATCCCTATGGTTAAGGGGTCGCAAAGGTATAAAATATTTTCGAAATAACAAAAACTACACGGTAAGGATATCCTTTTCCTTCGCGGCGACGAGGGCGTCGATCTCCTTAGTCTTTTTGTCGGTAAGTTTCTGAACTTCGTCTTCAGCCTCTTTTTCGGCGTCCTCGCTGATAGTTCCGGCTTTCTGGGCCTTCTTCAGGGCGTCCATCGCATCGCGGCGGGTGTTGCGGATAACGACTTTGGAGTTCTCGCCTTCTCCCTTAGCCTTCTTTACGAGGTCTTTACGACGCTCCTCGGTAAGGGCGGGGACGGTACAGCGGATAAGCTCGCCGTTGTTCGACGGGGTCAGGCCGATGTTCGAATCGATGATAGCCTTCTCAACGGCCGGGATGAGGGAACGGTCCCACGGCTGGATGACGAGGGTCTTCGCGTCCGGAGCGGAGACGGTTCCTACCTGCGGGAGCGGAGTAGGGGTGCCGTAGTAATTGACGAGCACCTTGTTGAACACAGACGGGTTGGCCTTGCCTACCCTATAGTCTTTAAGGCTGGCCTCGAGAAAGGCGACTGCATCCTGCATCTTTTTCTCAGCGCCGGCGATAATGTCTTTTTCGATAGCTGACAACATACCTATATAATATTACTTGTGAACAATCGTACCGATTTTCTTTCCTTCCAGCAGCGACTGGAGAGCGCCCGGCGCGTCGATGTCGAACACGACGATAGGGATATCGCCCTGCTCGCAGAGGGCGAAGGCAGTCGCGTCCATCACCTTGAGGTGATCTGCAAGAGCCTTGTCGAAGGTCAGGGAGTCGTACTTGACGGCGGTAGGGTCTTTCTCCGGGTCGGCAGTATAAACTCCATCCACCCTCGTACCCTTAAGCAGGGCGTCTGCCTTAAGCTCGAGCGCGCGAAGGGCCGCGCCGCTGTCCGTCGTGAAGAAAGGATTGCCGGTTCCGCCGGCGATGAAGGCGACTCCGCCCTCTTCAAGGACCTTAACGGCCGCATCGCGGACATAATAGCGGGCTATCGGCTCCATGGGGGTCGCTGTAAAGACCTCAGCCTTCACTCCGCGTTCGCGGACGAACTGCGCCAGGGCCATAGAATTTATCACGGTCGCAAGCATACCCATCTTGTCTCCGTCTACCCTGTCGAAGCCCTTTCCGGAGCCCTGAAGCCCACGGAAGATGTTTCCGCCGCCGTTGACGACAGCTACCTGGTATCCGGCCTTGACGGCCTTTACTATCTGATCTGCGTATGCGGCGATACGGCTCTCGTCGAGGCCTTTTCCCGACGGGCCGCCGAGACTTTCGCCGCTAAGTTTAAGAAGCACTCGTTTGTACATAGAGCAAATTTAATTATATTTGCAAGACTTACAAAGATAATAATAAAAGCCCACATATTATGTTCATGCTTAACTCTTCCATCGGAAGAAAATTCATCCAGGCTATCAGTGGAGCATTCCTTATCCTCTTCCTGCTCCTCCACGCCACCATCAACTTCTTCTCAGTAATCGACAGCTTTACCGGCAAGTTCGGCATCGCAGCTGCAGACGAGAAACTCTTCACCGCCGGAGACGGCCTCTTCAAACTCGGTTGCGACTTTATGTCGACTCCCGTTATCAGCATTATGGTCCCTGTCCTGGCTCTCGGTTTCCTCATCCATATCGGCTACGGAATTTGGCTCTCGGTCCTCAATGTCAAGGCCCGCGGCGGAGTGAAGCGCTATGAGGTTGCTTCAAAGGCTAAGGTAGACTCCTGGTCAGCAAAGAATATGGTCGTTCTCGGACTCGTCATTCTCGGACTGCTCGCATTCCATCTTACTCATTTCTGGGCAAAGATGCAGCTCCCCGAGCTCTTCGGAATCGGTACTTACGAGAACAATCCCTACCTTCTCCTCGTAACTACCTTCGGAAATCCCTGGATTCTCGCAGTATACCTTCTCTGGTTCGTGGCGATTTTCCTTCACCTTGTCCACGGCTTCTGGAGCATGTTCCAGACTGTAGGTTGGGACGGAAAGGTATGGTTCAAGAGGATCAAGGTCATCGGCGTCATCGTTGCAGCCCTCATCGTTCTGATGTTCGTCGCTACTGGCATCAACGCTGCAATCCAGGCGCCCAACTTCCTTTAGACTTTAACTTAGGATACTATTCCCACTCAAGGACGCCCCTGGAGTGGGATTTTTTATAGATGAAAATAGGGAACATAGATCTGGGAGAGCGGCCGGTGCTGCTCGCGCCGATGGAGGACGTCACGGACGCCAGCTTCCGCATCCTCTGCCGCGAGCAGGGGGCGGCCGCCGTCTATACCGAGTTCGTCCCCTCCGACGGCCTCATCCGCGATGCCCACAAAGCGATCGCGA
>JAEESD010000061.1 GCA_016286145.1 Bacteroidales bacterium
GTGTATATCGCCGGGCCGGATTTCGGGGCGCGCAAAGATGCCGGTAATTCGGTCGACGACGTTGCCCGACTCTGCGCGTACGCACACAAGTTCGGGGCCCGCATTTTCGTTACTTTCAACATCCTGCTGCGCGAGGGGGAGATGGACGAGGTCCATCGCCAGATGCTCGCTGCGCAGCAGGCAGGCGCAGACGCCTTCATCATCCGCGATCCCAGGGTCGGGCTGTGGGAGGATATCAGAGTCCCCCTCCACGCCTCAACCCAGTGTTCGATAAGGACGGTAGAACGGGCCAGACTCTTTGCCGAGGCCGGCTGTTCCAGGCTTATTCTGGAGAGGGAACTGCCGCTTTCGGGTATCCGCGAGATTGCTTCGGCTGTCCCCTGCGAAATCGAATGCTTTGTCCACGGCGCCCTTTGCGTCTGCTACAGCGGACAGTGTACTATGTCGGAGGTCCTGACTGATGGGGCCAGGAGCGGCGACCGCGGCGAGTGTATCCAGGCCTGCAGAAATCTCTACGACCTGGTAGATTCCGAAGGAAAGGTGCTGGTTCGCGACAAAGCGCTGCTGTCTTTGAAAGATTTCAATCTCAGCGCAAGGCTTTCTGATCTGGTTGCCGCCGGCGCTACCTCCTTCAAGATCGAAGGCCGTCTGAAAAACGCTTCATACGTTCGAAATACAGTAAGACACTACTCCCTGCTGCTCGACAAGCTGGTCGCGGCTTCTGGCGGGTCCCTGAGGCGCGCTTCGTTTGGCCGGGTGGAAGGCGGTTTTACGCCCGATCTTTCGAAGACCTTCAACCGTGGGTTTACCGAACTGTTCCTCGACGGCAAGCGCGGAAAATGGGCTTCGCTCGATACTCCGAAGTCGATGGGCGAAGAAATCGGGGCCGTCGTGTCAGTCCGCCCGGTGGCGCAGGGGATGGAGATTACCGTGGGCCCGAGGGCGCTGGATCTTCATAATGGCGACGGTTTCGCGTTCGTCTCGGACGGGGAAATAATCGGCTTCAGGGGCGATGTGTGCCAGGGGAATAAGATTGTTTGCAAGCCGGTAGCAGGCCTGAAGCCCGGAGTTACTCTCTGGCGCAACATCTCCACCGCCTTCGAAAAGAGCCTGGACGCAAATCCCTGCCGGAGGTTCGTAGGGGTGGAACTGGACGTTGCGGCAAGCGGGTCATCACTCTCGGTGGATGCGACTTCCGAGGATGGCCGCCAGGCTTCTGTCTCGGTCGCGGATTGCGAAACGGCCCGCGATTCCGAGCGCGCGTCCTCACTTATTTCCGGTCAGCTCTCAAAGCGCGTAGACCATTACTGCTTCGCTGTCGCGTCCATCGGGTCTAATGGCGGCTTCCCCCATCTCAGCGCCGCAGCCCTCAACGGCCTTCGCCGCGAGCTCGCCGCCAAGCTTGATTCCCAGCCAGTCCTTTCGATTCCCCTAACTGCGGGCAGCGCTCCCGTCATCGCCCCTGAGACCCTTCAGACCGGCCGCCTCCCGGGCGAGCTTATGCGCTCCAAGTACTGTATCAAGTACGAACTCGGTCTTTGCCCCGTCCACCAGGGCGCAAAACAGACCGGCAGCCTCTTCCTGGTCAACAACTCCCGCCGCTTCCCCCTCCTCTTCGACTGCAAAGCCTGCGAGATGGCGGTACTGGAACCCCTTGGGCTATAGACTCCGGGCGACGGACGTTTAAAGAATTCTGATATTCTCCAGGCGTGAGAGGTGTTTCACGTTTCCAGTAACCATATATAGGTCATTGACTATTGCCGTGCAGCCAATGAAAAGGTCAAGGTCTTCGATAGTCTCACCCTTGGCTTTTAACCGAACGTACTGTCTGGCCGCCTCGCGGAATCCATCTTTGGACGGAAGGACAGTTAATCCGCCGACGATGCGCTCGATTGCTGCTTCTCCGTCTGGCCCGCCGAATAGTTCCACCCCGACATATAATTCATATAAAGTGATGTCCGAGATGGCGCAGTTGCTGATCCCAAGACTGACTATAAGTTGCTTGGTTTCAGGAGAAGTGCCGCGCAGCAGGTCTATAATAATGTTCGTATCAAGAAGGTACTTTACCATAGGTCTTCGACTTTCTTTGACTTGAGTGAAGACTTGATCTCCGACATTATCTCATCCGTCGTCTTATCTGTCTTCCAGGTGCCGCAAACAGCATCCAGGAACGCTTCTGTTTTTTTCTTCTCTTCCATAATCTCTTCTTCTGAAACGATGTCCTTTGTAATTTCTTCAAGGGCGCGGTTCAAATACTCATTCACGCTCATTTTTGCACTTTTTGCCGCAGTCTTAATGCGTGCTTTGGTGCGCCCCCTCAGTCTCAAAGACAAATAATCGTACTCTTTCTTTCTCGGTGAGTTCATAATTACCCCTAATTTTGAGTGTAAATATAAGGAAATTTCTGAACTCATTATACTAATTATTCAAGGACGAAAGAGATTAACACGTCGCCGAAACGGCCGGAGACATAATCGGCTTCCTGGAAGAAGCTGGCGCTGAGCTGGCCGCGCCAGACTATATCGTCTTTTTCATTATAGGGAATGTCGCACTCGAAACCGTAGCTCTTGGATTTTACCTTGACGGTAGCAGAACACTTCCACGAAGTCTGGGTTCCTCCGTCGTCTTCGGTTATCAGGAAGGCTAGGTTCTCCAGCTGGTTGGTGAAGTCGGTCATAATGATGCCGTTGTAGGGCACCTCTTCTCCCAGCTGCTTGCGCTTGACGACCACCATAAAGTCCGTAACGCTGGGGTAGTAGAGTCTCATTTCTGCTTCGGTGGTGGCGTGGAAACCGTTCACGGCTCCGCACTTTACGAAGAATTCGCTTCCTCCGCGGAACCAGGAGTCATAATGGCGAAGCATCGTGAAGGATCGCAGGAACAGTTTTCTCGGGCCGGATTTGGTTGAGGACTGGGCGGCGTCTGTATAGAGGTCCAGGGGCGTAAAACCGGCATCGTCGTTTGTGTTGATGACCCACACCGGGTGTTCCCTGGCTACCTGTTCGTCTACATAGACGGAGTCCACTACGCTGAAGCCATTCGAGTCTCTTCCCAGTTTATAACCGTAATTATAGTCGGAACCATAGCCAGGGTCGAAGGTAATGATAGGCAGCTCCTCGCCATCCCAATCTTCTGAATACGGCCAATACAGCTGCAGGTCCGACTGCGAGAGGGCGTTCAGATACTCCTCTACATCTTTTGCCCCCGCTTTTGTCTCGGTTGCAAGGTATTCCGCTATCATATCCCTCAGCGGACGAGTATAGGTTCCGGCTTTTGTAGGGTTGTCTCCGACGCCGCAGCCTGGGGCCTCGATCAGCTGCTTCATCGTATATTCTTCGTCGTAGCCGTTCCCGATCGAGGCCGACGCTGCGTCTTTCACTTCCTCCATCTGATCCAATCCTATCGGTAGCGCAGCAAACATCCGGGCCAAAGACGATAAGTCGAATCCGGAAGAATCGGATCCGTTCTCGACGGCAGAATTGTCGGGCGCATAATAAGAAGGCCCGGATATGTATTTGCTGCAGGAGATAATTGAGCCGGCCAGAATAGAGGCCGCGATAAGTCTGAGTATAAGTTTCATAGCTAGTTGTAGTTTGGTTCTTCTGCAAAGGGACAAATAAAAATCCGTGTAAAAAAGTGTTTACACGGATAAATGAAGAAAATTTGTTTATATTTGTATCCCGATTAGTTCGTATCGGGAATGCAGCTCAAATTAGTCCGAAAAGATCAGGAGACCGCTCTCTATAGCCTCGTCTCCAAGGATACTCTGAATGCGTATTATGTAATCAGCAGTGAAGGCAGCCGCCGTTTGATGGCCTCTCCGGAGGTGATTGGGTATGAATGCTGCGACGTTCTGAAAAAGCCCATGACCGCAGCCCTGAAGGCCCTGGAGCCCGATTTAAAAAAGGCGGCAATACTTACCATCCTTCGCGGCGGCCTCAATTATCCCCTGGAGGAATGCTGCCATTCTCTCGGAATCAGACTCGACAATATCAACTTCCTCAGTTGCGAAAGAGTTATTGAGAACCATATTATAAAAGGTCTCGAGATCCGCTACGAAAAACTGCATCCTGAAAAGGACTGCACCCTTCTTATCGGCGATATCCTCGCGAGCGGAGACACTATCCGCAAATGTCTTAAATACACAATCGAGCAGTTCGACCGCGCAGGCGGTTCGATAAAGAAGATTGTCTTCTTCACGATCGGAGGAACGAAAGCCTTCAATCTGATGGAGGATATGACTGAACATATACGCCTGAGATGGCCGGAATTCGAAGGCTTCGAGTGCATCTTCTTCGAGGGCGCCTTTACTGTCTACGAAGACAAGGGCGTCACGGGAGTCAACGTCCCCATGATCGATTTCGGATGGAAGGGCGGTTGCATCACCCCTGAATTCCGCGAATACATCCTCGACTACACATATGCGCCGGCCCTGCTCGAAAAATGTATCATCTACGATGGCGGAGCCCGCCGCTATGAGATTGAAGACCACTTCAAGGAGGTAATTGAGTACTGGCAGGATCTGCTCGAGGCAAGCCATACCGCCGACTACGATGCCTTCCTGGCCGAGAAAGTCGGATATGCCGAGGTAACCTACCCCGAGTGGCTGCATCTCTGCGGCTATCCGGCCGATTGGAATCTTGAACCACTATATAGAAAGGAACAGCGGTACCTCGCTGAACTTCGCAAACAGAACCTGACGGCAATCTGCGAAGCACGCCTGACACAATTATTTAATCTTATAAAACAATGAGCAACAACAACCGCAAAGTCGATTTCGACTTCTCCAACTCGAGCGTACCCGCATCTTCGCGTCGCGGAACGCTGACCATGTTCATGATTATGCTTGGCTTCACATTCTTCTCCGCAAGTATGTGGGTCGGACAGAATCTCGCCGCTGGCCTTGATTTCAAGGGCTTCATCGGCGCTCTCATCCTCGGCGGCGTCATCCTCGGCGCATACACAGGCTCTTTAGGGTACATCGGTGCTGAAAGCGGCCTTTCGCTCGATCTTCTCGCACAGCGCAGCTTCGGCCGCAAGGGCAGCTGGCTCCCCAGCGCGATGATCAGCTTCACCCAGATGGGTTGGTTCGGCGTAGGTCTCGCAATGTTCGCAATCCCGGTCGCGAAGGAACTCCTCGGCCTCGAGGTCACTCCCGACTTCATGCCTCTCGAGGGCTACCTGCTCGTCGCGATTGCCGGTATCCTTATGACCGCCAGCGCCTACTTCGGAATCAAGAGTCTGACCATCGTCAGCTACATCGCCGTCCCGCTGGTCGCAATTCTCGGCACAGTCGCCATGATCCTCGCCGTCAAGCATGGTGACACCGGACTTATCGAGCAGTTCTCCAAGGGCACCAAGGACCTCGGCGTCATCGCCGGAGCCGGCCTCGTAATCGGAAGCTTCGTCTCAGGAGGTACGGCCACCCCGAACTTCACCCGCTTCGCAAAGAACGGAAAGATCGCGGCCATCGTTACCGTCTGCGCCTTCTTCCTCGGCAACTCGCTTATGTTCTTCTTCGGCGCCGTTTCTTCAATCTACGTCGGAGGCAACGATATCTTCGAGGTTATGCTTAACCTCAACCTCTTCTACGTAGCAGTCGCAGTTCTCGGTCTGAACATCTGGACCACCAACGACAACGCCCTCTACTCAACAGGTCTCGGCCTTGCCAACATTACAGGAGGTTCGAAGAAACTGATGGTCCTTATCTCCGGAATCATCGGTACCGTAGCAGCCGTATGGCTCTACTGGAACTTCTGCGGATGGCTCAACATCCTCAACTGCACCCTGCCGCCGGTAGGTATCATCCTCATCCTCGGATACTTCCTCCACAGGAAAGAGTATCTCGACGGAACTATCGAGATTAAGACAGTCGACTGGTTCGCAGTTGCAGGCGTCGTCTGCGGTGCTGTAGTAGCAAACCTCATTAAGGTAGGTATTCCTTCCATCAACGGAATGCTCACCGCGGCTGTCATCTACGTTGTAGGTCAGCTGATTTGCAAGAAAAAGTAATAATAATAGGAGCCGGAGCCGCCGGGTGTTTCTGCGCGATTGAATTGAAGCGCAGGACGCCCGGCGCGGCCGTTACGGTCATTGAGGCGGGGGCAAGGCCCCTCGCCAAGGTCTCCGTAACCGGCGGAGGCCGGTGTAATATCAGCAATACTTTCGCCTCGGTAGGGACGCTTTCGGAAGTGTACCCCCGGGGCGAAAAACTTATCCGTCAGGCTTTCCGCTCGTTTTCTCCGGAAGACACGCATCGCTGGTGGGAGGCGGAAGGCGTGCGGCTCGTCGCCGAGCCGGATGGCCGCCTTTTTCCCGCCTCGCAGGACGCGATGCAGGTGGTCCGCACCCTTGAGCGCCTGATGCGTCAACTGGGCGTTGAGGTGCGGTGTAAGACAAAAGTCGAAAAAATCTCCCGCGAAGCAGACGGCTACCGCCTGACCCTTGCTGGCGGAGAAACCATTCGTGCCGACAAGGTAGTAGTAACAACAGGAGGCGGAGCGTTAGGCCTTCTCGAAGGGCTGGACATCGAAATAATCCCTCCAGTTCCCTCTCTGTTTACATTTAAATTATCTGATCCCGGCATCAAAGAGCTTACCGGGACATCCGTAGATGATGTCACCCTCGCTCTGGCCGGGACCAAGTTCCGCTCCTCCGGCACACTTCTGCTTACCGATTGGGGCATCAGCGGACCTGCAACCCTTAGGCTGTCTTCATACGCTGCCAGATATCTCTCAGAAACAGCCTACAAGGCTACGCTTCTGATTAATTGGCTCTCGACGACCGAAGCCGGGGCCCGCGAATGGCTTAACTCCGTTTCCGACGGACAGAAACTCCTCGCCAATGTCCATCCTGAGGGCCTCTCCGCCCGACTGTGGAAACATCTTTTGAATCGGGCCGGCCTTCGCGAGGATATCCGCTGGGCTGAACTCGGCTCAAAGGGCCTCAACCGTCTGGTCGCCGTTCTCACGGCCGACAGCTATGAAATAACCGGCCGGGCAAAATTCAAAGAGGAGTTTGTTACCGCCGGCGGAGTGTCGATGTCTGCCGTGGACCCATCCACCCTCGAATCGCGCCGCTGCCCCGGCCTCTTCTTCGCCGGGGAAGTCCTGGACATCGACGCCCTTACCGGCGGCTTCAACCTCCAGGCCGCCTGGAGCACGGGCGCAACCGTCGCCCGGAGCATATAAAAAAAGACCGACCCTGAGGGCCGGTCTTTGTGTTTGACTCTATATCTTCAGACTAGAAGAGATAAGCTACGCCAACAAACCACTGAGCGTCGCCAACCTTGGTGTTGTCAGCAGAAGAGCGGTTGAGGAGACCGATATCATAACCAGCCTTGATGCGGATGGTGTTCATGATGTCAGCGCCAACGCCTGCTCCGAGGAAGAGGTTGAACTTGCCGTACTTGCTGTCATCGCCATAGTTGTCGGTAACAGTAACATCGTCAGTTACGTTGTTGGTGAAGGTGCTCTTAGAAGAAAGACCGAAGGAGATGCTGGGGCCAGCGAAGCCGAAGAGCTTGAGGTCATTGCTGAGAGCGTAGGTGTAAACTGCCTGAACGGGAACTGCGAGGTAGAGCTCGTTGGTCTTGGTTGTTCCGGTTACACCAAGAAGGCTAGCGGTCTCAGTGTGGGTAAGGAAAGTACCCTTAAGTCCAGCCTGAACGCCAAGGCCCTGACCGAGATCAAGAGTATAATCTGCTCCGATGTAAGCACCCTTGGAAGGTGTGGTTGTGGTGGTGGAGGTGCTGCCAGAGGTGTAGGTAGACTTCTGGGTGTTGTTAAGATAGCCGGCTCCGACCGAGATCTGTGCGAATGCGCTGGTAGCTGCTACAGCTACGAGTGCAAGAGTCATAAGAACTTTTTTCATTTTATTGAATAAAATATGTGTTCAAAAATGCGGTGCAAAGTTATAAAAACTTACGTAAATGACAAATTATCAGCCTATCGCGAGCGCAGAACCTCTCCGTTGTCGCGGACGATCGCCCTCTTGAAACGCTCGGTATAGCCGGGCTGAGTAAGGTCTTCGGGAGTACCGTCGTTGTACTTTGTGTGTTTGAAGTTGCCCTTGGCGTCCTGAGCCTTGACGTTTCCGTCGATAAACTTGACGAGAAGGGTCTCCTCGAGCTTGACCCACGCCTTGAACTGCTTCTGGGCCGTCTTTACCGAGAAGTCGGTCATCTGTTTGACTGCCTTATCGGCCTTGCCGGAATGGACGAGCTCGGCGAGCTTCTTATCCATCTCCGGGACAGCTTTTCCAATCTGTTCGTTCTCAAAGGCGTCTATCTTCTCGCGGACGAACGGTTCCATCAGGTTGTACATCCTGTAGCAGGAGTTCGAGACGCGATTGTTGATCCAGAAAGCGGACTTGGCCGAATAGTGGAGCAGGTCTCCGTTGCCTACCTTGAAACACTCGGGAACCTCGGTCGAGCACACGTAGATCGGGGTGAGCCAGGAGGTAGCGGCATCGTCTACGCCGAACCACACCAGAGCGCCGACAACATCCGGCAGGCTCGGGCGAGCTTGGGCCACGAACCAGAATCCGGTCTGCTGGGTCGCAATCGCGCGTTCGTTGACGTACTCGTCGCCGTCGACCTTGAAACTCATCGGCCTCCAGCGGTAGGGGCAGGCATTTCCGCCCGCACCGGCGTCGACCCTCATGTCCATGGGCGTGCCCTCGTAGTGATCGCGCATCGCGTCGGCAACGTCCTTGACGGTGATCTTGCGCGAAGGCTTGACGAACAGCGGCATCTCGCTGCTCAGGTCATGGCCCATCGCGTAGTTCAGGTAATCGTCTGCCGAGGCGCCACGCTCATTGCCGAAGGCGTCTACGTAGGTGAAATGGCCGTCGCAGAGGATGTTGAAGGCTGACCATACGCGGGCCTCGCAGCCCCTTGCGCCACCGAAAT
>JAEESD010000062.1 GCA_016286145.1 Bacteroidales bacterium
CAACCGTCTGAACTTCCGCGCCCGCCTCGATCAGACTCTTACGGACTGGCTGAAGATGGGCTTCAACACGGTTGTCTCCCGTCACGATCAGAATAATCCGAACTCAGGAGTCTACTATCAGGCGTTCGTCAATCCTCCGGTCTACGGGGTCTACAACGACGCCAACGAGGATGCCTATCCCGTCAAGTTCGATTCGCCTCAGCTCTACGGCTTTGCGGCTGCCTTCGGTAACCCCGCCGCTTCCGCCTATTATCACAATAGTTCCTCCAGCGGAATCAAGACGGTATTCAGCACCTACGCCGAGGCAACTATTATCCCTGAGAAGCTTAAGTTCAAGACCAGCTACAACCTGGATTTCAACTTCGCTGATCAGCAGAACTATACTCCCGAACACAAAGTCGGAGGCTCTCAGGGAACATCGGTTTCCAACCTCTCGAAGACCTTTGCCTACGGAACCTATCAGATTCTGGACAATACTCTTACGTATACGGATCAGGTCGGAGCACACTCCTTCAGCGCTATGCTTGGCCAGTCTACCCGTATGCAGTACAACGCCTGGCTTACCGGAGTCGCCAACAGCGTCCCTAATTTCGACGCCGCTTCGCGCTACCTCGTCAACGGCTCATACAAGAATCAGACAGCCACGGACGGCGCCAGCCGCTACAACGGCGTCTCGTTCTTTGCCCGCGGTACTTACAACTACGCCGAGAAATATCTTGCAACCCTGACCCTTCGCGCCGACGGCTCTTCGAAGTATCAGGAGAAGTGGGGATTCTTCCCTTCGGTAGGTCTTGGTTGGAATATCTCCGACGAAGACTTTATGAAGAACCTCAGCGTTCTGAATTACCTGAAGCTCCGCGCTTCCTGGGGTATGCTAGGAAACGACAATGTCCCTGCCAACGATATCAACATCGCAGGCCGCTCCGGAGTTGATTCATCAGCAGTTTTCGGCGATGCTCTGGTAGACGGTATGGGCGCCCAGACGGTATATCAGAACTACCTCAGGTGGGAGGTTGTAACTGAGGCGAACGTCGGAGCAGACTTCGCTCTTCTTGACAGCCGCCTCTCAGGAGAGATCGACTGGTATCATAGAGTTACAGACAAGGTCGTCTTCCACGCCCCCATTGCAACGGGAGGCGGTGTTGCCAGCCTTCTTGCAAACAACGGCAAGGTCCTCAATACCGGTGTTGAGCTCTCGCTTAAGTGGGCAGACAAGATTGGAAGCGATTTCAATTACAATGTAGGCCTGAACGCGACCATCAACCACAACGAGGTGCTCGCTCTCGAAGGCAGGGACAACATCCCCGGAGGCTATGTCAACGGCGTTGCCTCTACTCTGACCCAGGTCGGTTATCCGATCGGTGCATTCTGGGGCTATCAGGTAGACGGCGTCTTCCAGAGCAAAAAAGAGGCAATGGCGGACGGCGTCCCGGTCCAAAAAGATACCGGCGCCGGATATTTCCGCTACCATGACTTCGCCGGAGCGGAGGATGGCGGCCCTGACGGCAAGATTACCGAGGCAGACCGAATCTATCTCGGCTCGCCTCTGCCGTGGCTTATGCTCGGCCTCAATCTCGGTTTCGAGTGGAGAGGATTCGACTTCTCAATGGTAGTCAATGCCAACATCGGAAACAAGATATTCAACGCAAAACGTCTCAATAAGCAGGTTTTCTCTGCAGGAAACTACGACTACGACTTCTACATCCACGCCTGGAGCAAGGAACTCCCTTCCGATACTTATCCTTCTCCTCAGGCCCTTACCTCCGGTCTTATGGCCCAGAGCAACAGCTTCTGGATCGAAGACGGTTCTATGCTGCGTATCCAGAATGTCCAGCTCGGCTATACCTTCAAGAACTTCCTGGAGAATTGCCGGGTAAGAGCCTATGTCTCAGCCCAGCGCCCTCTGACCTTGTTCGGATACCATGGCTTTACTACAGAAATCGGCGGCTCTCCGATTGCTACTGGAATAGACTCTTCGTCAGTCTATCCTATGCAAGCAATCTATACCGCAGGTGTTAATTTCAGTTTCTAAGGAGGACAGGTTATGAAAGCTAAATTAATTCTTATTCTTGCTGCTTCGATGCTTCTGGCTTCCTGCCAGGATTTCCTGAACATCCGTACGGAAGCGACCATGCCATCTACCGGTATGGACTATACAAAGACTGAAAATATATTTCTGCCGGTCAGCGCGGCTTATGCCAGTATGCGTCTGGGAGAAGGGGAGACCCTGAACTATATTTCCGTACTGGAAATCGTTTCGGACGATGCCGACAAGGGCAGCGCCCCGGACGACGCCCCGGCGGTAAAGGAGCTAGACGAGTTTACCTTTGGACCGGAAAATGAACACGTCGGCTATGTCTGGAGCATCTTCTACAATATCGTCTCGGCCGCCAACTACGCTGTCGAATCTATGGATGAGTTCCAGAAAGCAATTACCTCGGAGGACGGCCTACGCCAGGTAGAGGAGTGTAGGGCAGAGGCGCGTCTTATCCGCGCTTACGCTTACTTCAATCTCGTCCGTATCTTCGGATCCGTTCCGCTTATAGACAAGAGTATGGACTCCCAGCAGCTCGCCTCTATGTCCGTAACCCCCGTAGCCGACCTTTATAATTTTATCTACGAAGACCTGGATGCGGGTATTTCGACTCTTCCCGAGTCATACGTAGATATGCCCGGAAGGTATACCAAGTACACCGCTATGGCCCTCAAAGCAAAGGTCGCCCTCTACAAAAAAGACTGGAACGAGGCGGCAAAGCAGGCAGACGCAATCATTGCCTCCGGCCGCTTTGCGCTGATGCCCAACTTTAAGGACGCTTTCAGCGTAGAACACGAAAACGGCTCGGAATCCCTGATGGAAATCCAGAGCTCCGATATGGGCCAGACTTCGGGCGCGATGCCTATCTGCTACTATGGTTTCATCCAGGGCCCTCGAAACAATCCCGAACCTTTCCAGGGATGGGGATTTAAAGTGCCCAGCCAGAAACTCGTAGATTTCTTCGATGGCAGGGGAGACGCTATCCGTAAGGCTACGACCCTTCTGGAGAGAGGAACTACCACTAAAGAAGGCGATACGGTTTCGGAAAACTGCCCCAACAAGTATTACAACGGCAAGGTCTATGTTCCCAGCCGCTACAATACCCGCTCTAACAACGCTTATGCGCTGGACCACAATATGAGAATCATCCGCTATGCGGACGTCCTTCTGATGTTTGCGGAGGCTCTTGCGCAGGGAGCGTCGGTAACTATAACATCGGGCTACACCGCCGATATGGCTCTCAATGAGGTCAGAAACAGAGCCGGACTCGCGGCATCCACCGCCACTCTCGAGAATATCTACGATGAGCGCCGTGCGGAACTTGCTCTCGAAGAGAACCGCTTCTTCGACCTTGTCCGCTGGGGCAAGGCTGCCGAAGTTCTCGGCCCTCTGGGCTTTACCGCCGGAAAGAACGAACTCTTCCCGATTCCTTCAACCCAGCGCCAGCTCAACCCTAATCTTCCTCAGACAACAGGATATACTTATTAACAACCAAACAATAACAACTATTATGAAAAAAGTATTAGTATTTGCAGCACTGTTCGCAGTGGCTCTCTTCGGCTGCACCAAACCCGGCGGCGATAGGGCAGACGGTGGTAAAAACAACGAAGGCGGCGAGGGTAAAGAAACCGAGAAGGTTGTCCCTCAGACCGCAAAGGAGAATCTCGTTCTCTGGGTATCCTTCGACGAAGATAAGCTTGTCGAGGTCGGCGAGGGCGTTACTCTTGGAGAAAACAAGGGTAAGGTGGCTCTCAACAAGGGCTTCATCGGCAATGCCTGGACAAACACCGGCGGCGACAACACTATCGAAGCTTACACCAAGCTCAATCTCGCAGCAGGCAACACCCTTACGAAGATGGACAGCTTTACCTTTACCTGCTGGGCAAAGCTCCCGAAGGACAAGGAAGCAAAGTGCGGCATCATCTCCTTCAACGGAACCGGTGTAGAGAATA
The DNA here is from genome assembly GCA_016286145.1 of Bacteroidales bacterium. Classification (GTDB taxonomy): domain Bacteria; phylum Bacteroidota; class Bacteroidia; order Bacteroidales; family UBA932; genus Cryptobacteroides. Next base: position 3,988 of record JAEESD010000062.1, read on the forward strand.
CCTGGCCTTCATTCGTATTCCTCTTCGACAACGTCTCCGATGTTACTCCGGACGAGGGCGAGCCTTTCAAGGCGCAGCAGTTCAACGGACGCATCGATTTCCTCAGCGTAGAAGGCAAGCCCGCAATGTGGCCCAACTGCGCTTCCGACATCTTCATGAAGAAGAACGAGTGGTTCCAGCTCGCACGCAACTACGATGCGACTACCGGCCACTGGGCAAACTACGCAAACGGCCAGCTTGTCAACGAAGGCGACTTCCTTCCCGGTGAGAAGGTCGTAGGTTCGGTCAGCGCCGCTTTCGCAACAGATTGCAACGCTCTCTATATCGGCGGCTGGGCCTCCAGGATCGAGGGTAAGGCAAGCGATGTATGGCAGACCTATTGCCCCGGCCAGCTTGACGAGCTCCGTTTCTACAACAAGGCTCTCTCAGCTGAGGAGATTCTTGCTCTCTACAAGGAGGAAGTCAATATCAACCTTGACGAGGAAGAGTAATTGAAACGTTTTCTACTACTTGCCATCGCTGCTATGATGGCAGTTTATTGCGGTAAGATTCCTCCGGTGGACGATCCATCGGAGGGATCAACCGTACTTCCCAAGGCCCTTGTCGTGTCCGCCAAAGTAGACGGACGCTCAGTCGGGGACAGGGAGACTATTGAAAGAGTCTCGAATAAGCCTACAATTACTCTGGAATTCTCCAGAGAGGTTAAGGCAGACGAGGCATCCCTCTCTTCGGTACAATTTGAAGGAGGACCTCTTACGGTGACAGCTCACCCCGCGGATGCCACCAAACTGGTCTTTACCTCGGAATCTACTCTTTCCGATGGAGCCCGGTACAAATTTTCTATTTCAGCGGGGGAATGCTTCGGGGTAAAGCTGAAAAGCGATTATACATTCTGGCTCTCAACCAAGTATGTAATCGATGATCAGACAGACAAATTCCCCCGGATCACGGACGATGAGCTTTTTGAAAAGGTTCAGAAAGCGGCGTTCAGCTATTTCTGGGATTATGGCCACCCCGTCAGTGGCCTTGCCCGCGAGCGCCTTGGCTCGGGCGATACTGTAACCAGCGGCGGCAGCGGTTTCGGCCTCATGGCGATTCCGGTCGGAATCGAGCGCGGCTGGATCAGCCGCACGGAGGGCGCGCAGCGACTGCTGAAGATCGTGGACTTCCTCGGCTCGGCCGAACGGTTCCACGGCGCCTGGCCCCACTGGCTCAACGGCTCTACCGGCAAGGCAATAGCCTTCAGCACCAACGACAATGGGGCCGACCTGGTCGAGACCGCCTTCCTCGTCGAGGGCCTGCTGGCCGTCCGCGCTTATTTCGACGGCTCGGACGCGCTGGAAAGCGAAATCCGAACGAAGATTACCGCCCTCTGGGAGGGTGTAGAGTGGACGTGGTTCCAGCAGGGAGGGCAGAAAGTCCTTTACTGGCACTGGTCGCCAGACAAGGGGTGGGCTATGAATATGAAGATAACGTCCTGGAATGAGGCGCAGATCGTATATATCCTCGCCGCTTCTTCTCCAACCTATCCTATAACTAAGGAAGTTTACGACCAGGGCTGGAACGGATCAAATGGCTACAATTACCGTACGCCTCTTTTCTTTGTCCATTATTCTTTCCTCGGTCTGGATCCCCGAAAGCTCAAGGACGCCTACGCGTCCTACTGGGAGCAGAATTGCCAGCACGCCCGTACTAACTACGAGTACTGCGTTGGTTCAGACAAAGGCTACGGCTACAGCGCTGAGTGCTGGGGCCTTACAGCCTCGGATTATTACAACGGCTATACCGCATCTTCGCCTTCGAACGATACGGGTACGGTAGCCCCTACGGCCGCCCTTGCTTCCTTCCCTTATATGCCGGAAGAAGCTATGGCAGCAATGAATTATTTCTACTATAAGCTGGGTAACAAACTCTGGGGAACCTATGGTTTCTACGACTCATTTGCCCTCGCGAAAAATTGGTTCGCCTCGTCGTATATAGCTATCGACGAAGGTCCCATCGTGGTTATGATGGAAAACTATAGAACCGGTCTGATCTGGGATAGCTTTATGAAAGATAGAGACGTCCAGGCCGGACTTACCAAACTCGGATTTACTTGGAAATAAGATTATATGAAAAAGACTTTCAGCCTTATGCTGCTTGCGCTCCTTGCGCTCGGATGCTCGGACAAAGCAGCTTATAAACTCGCAAAGATGGACCATTTCATCGAGGGCCTTATGAAGAAGATGACCCTCGAGGAAAAGGTCGGACAGCTGAACCTTCCCGTGGCCGGTGATATAGTTACCGGAGAAGGGAAGAGTGTAGGCGTCGAGGACCGTATCGCCAAGGGCGAGGTCGGCGGCCTTTTCAATGTAAAGGGCGCTGCGGCTATCCGCCGCTATCAGGAAATAGCGGTAGAGCAGTCCCGACTCGGTATTCCGCTGATCTTCGGAATGGATGTGATCCACGGCTACGAAACTACCTTCCCGATCCCGCTCGGCCTGTCCTGCACCTGGGATATGGAGGCGGTAGAGGAGTCTGCCCATATCGCAGCGGTCGAGGCTTCGGCCGACGGAATCGCGTGGACCTTCAGCCCGATGGTCGACCTTGGACGCGATCCGCGCTGGGGTAGGGTCAGCGAAGGCAGCGGCGAGGACCCGTACTTGAACGCCCGAATCGCGGAGGCGATGGTTTATGGCTACCAGGGCCGCCCGGGCGAGCAGTTCACCTCGAACGACGAGATAATGGCCTGCGTCAAACATTTCGCGCTATACGGCGGCGCTGAGGCCGGCCGCGACTACAACACGGTCGATATGTCGCATCAGCGTATGTTCAACGAGTATATGACCGGCTACAAGGCCGCGGCCGACGCCGGCGCCGGCTCTTTTATGGCCTCGTTCAATGTGGTCGACGACGTCCCGGCTTCGGTCAACAAGTGGCTGCTGACCGATGTCCTGCGCGAGCAGTGGGGATGGGACGGTTTCGTGGTCTCGGACTATACCGGCATCTCCGAGTGCATTATGCACGGCGTTGGCGACTACCACGAAGTGGGCGTCCGCTCGCTGAACGCGGGTATGGATATGGATATGGTCGCGGAGGCTCTGTTCACCCAGACTATCCCCGGAATCAAGAACGGAGAGGTCTCGCGTAAGACGCTCGATCGCGCGGTCCGCAGGGTGCTCGAGGCAAAATACAAGCTCGGCCTGTTCGATGACCCGTACAAGTTTTGCCGCGAGCAGGAGGCGGCCCGCGTCCTCTACAGCGACGAAAATCGCGCTATTGCCCGCCGCATTTCCGGCGAATCTTACGTCCTTCTGCGCAATGAAGGCGGACTTCTTCCGCTCCAGCGCAAGGGAACCATCGCCGTTGTCGGTCCTCTGGCCAACACCGGCACAAATATGCCTGGAACGTGGTCTGTGGCCGCTCAACACGCCCGCACAACAACTTTGTTACGTGGAATTACCGAAATCGCCGGTCAAAATGTGAAGGTTTTATACGCCAAGGGAAGCAATCTTTGCAGCGATTATCAGCTGGAGATGAACTCGACTATGTTTGGTCGCGAACTGGGCCGCGATTCCAGGACGGACAAGCAGCTTCTGGACGAGGCCCTGGCGGTCGCCCGCAAGGCAGATGTTATTATCGCCGCTCTTGGAGAGTCGTCTGAAATGTCCGGCGAGGCTTCTTCAAGAACTTCGCTCGATATTCCCGATGTCCAGAAGGATCTGCTTAAGGCTCTCCTTAAAACCGGCAAGCCGGTGGTGCTCGTTCTTTTCAACGGAAGGCCTCTTACTATTCAGTGGGAAAGCGAGAACGTCCCGGCGATTCTCGATGCCTGGTTCGGCGGAACCGAGGCTGCTTACTCTATAGCAGATGTCCTGTTTGGCGATGTAAATCCTTCAGGTAAGCTGACTATGACCTTCCCGAAGAATGTCGGCCAGGTTCCTATTTATTATGCCCACAAAAATACCGGCAGACCTCTTGACGAGGGCGGCTGGTTTATGAAGTTCCGTTCGAACTATCTCGATGTAGACAATGACCCCGTTTATCCGTTCGGATACGGACTTAGCTATACTACTTTTGAGTATGGTCCGGTCTCGCTTTCCGCTCCTTCTATGAAAGAAGACGGGAAAATTGTTGCTTCCGTAGAGGTAAAAAATACAGGTTCGGTAGCAGGAAAAGAAATTGTCCAGATGTACATTCGCGATGTAGTCGCTTCTTCTTCCCGTCCCGTACGCGAGCTTAAAGGCTTCGAGAAAGTATTGCTCCAACCCGGTGAATCTAAGACAGTTTCGTTCGAAATAGGCGTAGATGCACTGTCGTTCTGGAACCAGGAAATGAAGTATGTCGCAGAGCCCGGAGAGTTCAAAGTTTATATAGGCGGAGACTCTAGAACCGTCAATGAAGCATCATTTGAGTTGCTCTAGGTATAATTTTTGTATATTTGACCACTCAAAAAATATTAATTGTTGGTTAACTCTAGTTTGATTATGAAGAAAACAATTATCTCAGCGCTGGCGATTCTCGCCGGCGTGATGTGTTTTGGTCAGCAGATGCCTCCGCTTCCTATCGACGAAGCGGTACGTATCGGAAAGCTCGAGAACGGTCTTACCTATTATGTAAGACACAACGAAGAGCCTAAGGGCCAGGCCAATTTCTACATTGCCCAGAAGGTGGGATCAATCCTTGAAGAGGAAGATCAGAGAGGACTTGCCCATTTCCTTGAGCATATGTGCTTCAACGGAAGTGAGAACTTCGCTGGAAACGGCATTATCAAGTACTGCGAGAGCATCGGTGTGAAATTCGGTGCTGATCTC
>JAEESD010000063.1 GCA_016286145.1 Bacteroidales bacterium
GTCATCGAGCCCAGCAAGCGGTACGCAGATATCATCATCCCCCAGGGAGGCCATAACAAAGTCGCTATCGACGTTATCAACAACACCATCCGCAAGGAACTCAAACAACAAAAATAGCCGCCCCTATGCGCGACAACCTAATAGGAATCCTGGTCACCGTGAGCGTACACCTCGCGGTGATTCTCGTTTTGCTCCTTACGGTTGTCCGCCCGGGAATCGAACGCCGGCGGGAGAGCATCCTGCTCGACTTCAGCAAGCAGGATCCGATCGAAAAGCTCGAGAAAGAGCTCGCCCGCCAGAAAGCGGCTAACGACCGTGTCGAGCGGATGCTCAGGGAGGCCGGCGTCCGTACCGAGGCCCCTCGAAACGTAGTCGTGGACCGCAGCAAGCTCAAGGACGACCGTGGGACCGATGCCGAAAAGCTTTACGACGACGCCCGCCGAATCGAGCGCCAGGCCCGCGAGAACATCAACCGCAAGCAGGAGGATTTCGCGGCCATCTCCCAGCCTAAACCTAAACCCCAGAAGCCCGAAAAAGAGGAACCGACCTACCAGGGCCCGTCCGTCCTCTCCTATGCGCTGGGCGATCGCAAGGGCAGCTACCTGCCCATCCCGGCCTACAAATGCATAGGCGCGGGCGAGGTCACGGTCATCATCACGGTCAACGCCGCGGGCGACGTGATGGACGCGAAAATCCAGGACGAAGTCTCGTCTGCAGACCGCTGCCTTCGCGATTATGCGCTCAGCGCCGCAAAAAGAAGCCGGTTCTCGCGAAGCAAGACCGGCAATCCTAAGGAAATCGGTAATATAGTCTACAGCTTTATCGCTCAGTAGCGGCGGCAAAAACGTCGTCTATCTGGAGATAAAGATGATAGAAGGCATTGTCGCCTAGCTTTGAGTAGCGGCCGACAAGAGCCTTTATCTGAGTCATCATATAGCTTTCAGACTCTTCCCACTCCCCTGCTTTCGGGACAAGTCCGTCTTTCTGCTTAGCGTAAGCGAGGAACTGACGGTCCAGCCCTGCGCGGTCGAGGTAGCGCAACAGTTGGGAGTAATCGTCGATACCCAGCAGCTCGTCTTTATGCTGATCGAAATAGGCCGACGAAAAGCGCATAGTAGTCGCCTTTCGATTACACTTCATGTAGAAATCGCTCGCGCGGGTAGTGTCGATCGGGACGAAGACGTCCGGGATAATTCCGCCCTTGGAGACGTTCATACTGTCCGCATCCACCATCTCGCCCTCGCCGTAGCGCTTGTAAACCTCGTAGGCATAGTCGTCGGTATACGGCTTCTGGATGCAGCGGCCGGACGGGGTGTAGAAACGGGCGACCGTGAGGCGGATTCCGCTGCCGTCCGTGAAAAAGACCGGTTCCTGGACGAGGCCCTTGCCGAACGAACGGCGGCCGTAGATAGTTCCCCGACGGTTGTCCTGCACCGCCCCTGCGAAGATCTCGCTGGACGAGGCGGTTCCCTCGTTGATCAGGACCTTCAGCGCGATGTCCTTGAGCGCCCCCCGCCCGTCCGCGAGATAATCTTCGCGCTTGCGGTGCAGGCCCTCGAGATAAACGATCGTATCGCCCTTTTCGAGGAAGGCGTCGCTAAGCATCAGCGCCTGATCGAGGTAGCCGCCGGAATTGTCGCGAAGATCGAATATGAGCTCGCGCATCCCCTGCTTCTGAAGGGCCTCGGCGGCCTCGCTGAATTCGTTATAGGTAGTGCGGGCGAACTTCGAGAGGCGGATGTAGCCAGTTGTGTCGCCGACCATGAACGAGGCGTCGACGCTGTGGGTCGGGATCTTGCCGCGCGTGATTTCGAACGGGATGACCTCCGGGCCACGCTTGACCGTAATCGTGACCTTAGTCCCGGCTACTCCCCTCATCCTTCGGACCATACTGTCCTGCGGGTACTTGCAGCCCGCGATCACGACCGAATCGACCTTAAGCAGGCGATCTCCCGGCATCAGGCCGACCTTTTCCGAAGGGCCGCCCGGGATAACTTCGATCACGACGGCGGTGTCGTTGGGGACGTTGAACTGAATTCCGATCCCATCGAAGCCGCCGGCGAGGTTGGTTTCCGACTCCTCGAGCTCCTGCGGGGGCAGGTAGACCGAATGGGGGTCGAGCTGGGAAAGGGCAGCGACTATAGCCGCATCCGTAACCTTCTTTCTGTCAACAGGTTCTACGTAGTTCTCGTCGACTTTCTGGAGGATAAGGTTGAGCTTGCGCCAGTCCTGGTACTCGGCTTTGAGGCGGGCTTTCTGACCGATCACTTTCTGAACGGTCAAAACGCCCATCGCGCCGACAAGTATGCCGACCAGGGCTACGGTTATCGCAGACCAGGAACTACTTTTCATTCTTGTCGATGTCGATCTGCTCGCACTCGATATTGGCGCTCTTCAGCAGGTCAATACCGTCTGTAATACGGTAGAGATCCTTGTAGACTACTCGCTTGATTCCTGACTGGATGATGAGCTTCGCACACTCCATACAGGGCGATGCCGTAACGTAGAGGGTTGCGCCTTCGGAGCTGTTGCCCGACTTTGCGACTTTAGTGATAGCATTCGCTTCGGCGTGGAGGACGTAAGGCTTAGTAACGTCGTTTTCGTCTTCACACTGATTCTCGAAGCCCGAGGGGGTTCCGTTGTAGCCGTCGGAGATAATCATACGGTCCTTGACGAGCAGGGCTCCGACCTGACGGCGTTTGCAATAGGAATTCTTGGCCCATACCTCGGCCATCTCCAGGTATCTTTCGTCGAACTTATTCATTTTTCAGATATAGATAACGTTTAATGCTGCGCTTGGGAGTACGGATGAAATCGTCTTTGAGGATTTCGATCTTACGGATCTGAGCGTAATTAGGCAGGAGAGGATTGATCTCGGGGAGGCTGCTGAGGATCTTTCCTTCAAGTTCTTCTTCCTCGATTCCGTCGAGGGCCGCGGAGGCGTAGTCGGGATGGATGATGGCGGTAAGGCCACCCTTTTCCTCAACTACCAGCGACTCAACTACATACTGGACGTTGTTGATTACTGCTTCGAGCTCTTCCGGATAGATGTTCTGACCGTTGGCGGAGAGGATCATACACTTAAGGCGGCCCTTAAGATAGAGGTAGCCCTTCTTTATGACACCCATATCGCCAGTACGGAACCAGCCATCTTCGGTAAAGGCAGCGGCTGTAGCCTCCTCGTTGCGGTAGTAGCCCAGGAAGACGTTGGGGCCTTTGACCTGGACCTCGCCCGGGATATGCTCCGGATCCTTGGAATCGATTCTGATCTTGCAGCCCGCGACCGCCTTGCCGGATGAGCCGACCTTGGAACGGTTCCAGTGGGCATAAGTAATGATAGGGGCGCATTCGGTCATTCCGTAGCCGGCCGTAAAGGGGAAGCGCATTTTGTGGAAGAACTTCTCGACCTCCGGGTTCACGGGCGCGCCGCCGAGGATGATTTCCTCGAACTTGCCGCCGAATGCGGCAACTACCTTCTTACGAACGGTCCTGCGGAGGATGCCTCCGATAAAGGGGGCCCCTACGAAGAAGCGGAAACGCCTCATCATAGGCTTGATCTGGTTTTTGTAGACCTTCTCGATGATGAGCGGAACGCTGATGATAACTGCGGGGTGAATCTCCTGGAAAGCGGTCATAATGACCTTAGGGCTCGGGGTCTTCGAGAGGAAGTGGGTATGGGCCCCAATACACATCTCGAAGAGGAATTCGAACATAAGGCCGTACATATGGGCGCTGGGGAGCATCGCGACCATATTGCAGGTATAGTCCATCTGAGGCTCGGCGTCGTTTGCGGCGAACTCGATGTTTGCGATAAGGGCGCGGTAAGGAATCATTACACCCTTCGAGAAACCTGAAGTTCCGGAGGTGTAGTTGATCAGAGCCAGCTCGTCCGGGGAGTCGCGATAGAAATCGAGATTCTCGGGACGGAGGCCGGAAGCATATTCGGTGTGGAAGTCGGAGATTACTTTTGCCCTCTCCTTATCCAGATTATCGATTGTCGTATAAAGAATACGGAAATCCGAAATGTTGACTGCAGCAAGAAGGCCTTCGAACTTTGTCGAATCGAGCTTATCCCAGATGAGTTCGTCGATGAAGAGGACCTTCGCCTCGGCGTGGATGACAAGCTCGGAAATGTTGGCCGGATTGAAATCGTGGAGAAGAGGGACTGGAACTGCGCCATAGGTCATTACTGAGAGGAAACTGACGCCCCAGTTAGCCTGGTTGCGGCCGCAGATCGCGATTTTATCGCCGGGTTTCACTCCGAATCTTCTGTAGTGGCGCTGGATGATTGCGATGCGCTCGGCCAGCATGGCATAGTTCATAGTCTCGCCCTTGTAGTTTGACAGGGCGGGCCTCCACCAGTTCTTCTTGAAACTGCGTTCGAGCTGCTTATTGAGGGATTTAACTTTAAGCATACTAATAGGTTCTGTACACATCGAAGCGGAGTTCGCTTCGGGTCCACGAAAGCTGGCAATCGTCTGCGAGGACTATCGCCTTTACATTTTTGGTGGGCCAATAATGGAGTTTTTGCCTCACTTCCGAGGCAAGAAAATGTTTCACGGCAGATTCGCTGCCTATGATAAGCCAGTTACCGATGCAGGCGTCGTGGGAGTCGTCTGCAAGCGAGAAGCCCTGCCCGAAGAGGGTGGAGACAAACCCGCGGTGTGTGTTATAGCGAATGTTGTGGGATACAAGGGGCTTCGCGGGGCGAATTAGGACTACTTCCTCCCCCTTCCACTGTACTTTCGCTATTTCTTTGATATCGGTTTCGGCGGCCCATTTGAGAGGGTCTACTCCGGTGTTCTTCTTAAGTTGGTTGCAGGCATTGACGAACTTGTTGAGTCCGGCGCCAGCGTCGAGATTCTTCTTCCTCGAGTCAAGGAAAGTCTCTACAGATGAGAGAGGAAGATCGACTACATAGGTCGTTCCCTGAGGGATTATATCGGGGATCTTGCTCTCTCCATAGCCTTGATCCTCGTAGACCTTTGCGGCCTTGGAGTAATCTTCGGGATATACGGTCCTTACGTCATAACTGAGATAGACGCCCTTTCCAGCGGGTTCCGAGCCCGATAGAAGCATCACAGTCCAGTCTGACCATCCCTTGATAAAGCCGACGAGCTGTTTTCTTGTAAGGTACTTCGAGAGGAAATCCTTCGGGAGAAGGTTCGCGACGGCATCGTTCCTAAAGATAACTACATCGCCCTTCGAAGGGGCCTTTTCCAGCGCATCGGTAAGTCCGACTACCTCCATCACGGAGGTATGGGCCTCCATATGGCGCTCGGAGGCGTCTATGAGGGGCTCCGAGGGGCTGAGGAGCAGGACGCTGCGGCTGCCGCGCTTGCGGGCCGGGGCGGCGACGAGGCGCGACTGGAGCCCGAACTCAGCGGCTGCCTCCATCACCGGGGCCGCATTCTTGACTGCAGCTTGAGACTTGCCGGCATCGATTGCCAGCATCGGGATAAGTTCGCCCTGGAAGTGATATGAAATCACCATCCTAGAGTCTGCCAGAGCTCCGTAGGAGAACTCCCTGAATACGCTGCGGCTGTCCATCAGGTTCTCAAGACCGGCAGCCGCTCTATCACACACTACTACTCCGCAAGCATCCGAGGGGATATGCGCGAGAAGTTCAAATCCTTTTACTTCGGGAACCGACGAACTGTCCTGATTCCCGCTTTGTCCGCAGGAGAGGAGGAGTATCGAAGCTGCAAGCGCAGCCAGAGTCTTGATCCAGGTTTTAGACATACTTTGCAAAGATAACAAAATACATTTATCTTTGTACGTTATGCAAAACAACACAGGTATTCCCAGGGCTTTCTTCAAGTTCCCCGCCCAGATAGTACATTTCGTGGGCCTGCCGATCTTTTTCCTGCTTTTTATGCTGATCTACAGGCCGGCCGGTATAGTTGAATTTCTCGATGCCGGAGCGATGGTCCTCGAGTTCAACGTAACTATCCTCTCGACTATCCTTCTGCTGATTCTTGTCGGGACTCGTCTTGCCTTCTTCTTTTTGAGGAAGAAGATGAATCCTACCTACCTTTCATACACCGCCTGGTGTATCCTTGAGGTATTCCTCTTCGCCTGTTTCGGAGCTATGTTTATGGCCCTTATGACTATCGGCCGCGAACAGTACAGCTTCTTCTTTGCTCTTCCCCGCTGCCTGGTAGATTTCTTCGGAGTACTCGTATTCCCCTACCTCATTATCGAGATGGGAACTATCATCTACGCGAAGAACCGCGAAGTAACAGAAACCGCGACAGACGATAACCTGATCCGCTTCAAGGATTCTAACCAAAAGCTCAAGCTCGCTGTCGCAGTCTCTTCTCTTCTCTATGTAGAGGCTAACGAGAACTATGTCAATATAGTCTATCTCGACGGAGAAAGCGTGAAGAAATATCAGCTTCGCTCTTCAATGAAGCGCCTCGAGGATATGCTCCACAAACAGGGCCTCCAGCGTTGTCAGAGGGCTTTCTTCGTTAATCCCTCGCACGTAACCGTACTTAGGAAGGACTCCGCAGGTTTCGTCTTTGCGGACCTCGACACTCCGGGCACCCCTCCTATTCCGGTCTCCAAGACTTACTACGACTCGCTGGCGGCATTGCTCTAACAAAGCCGCCAGCTTCTTTTTTCGATTCAGAGTATTACTGAGTTCTGATGCTGCCGATTCCGTTTACTGAAGGACGGATGCTGGCAGCCTCGAGCTGGGTGGCGTCGATGTCGCCGGCTCCGTTGATCGTGAGCCTTGCACTGTCGACCCTGCCGCCTACATTGACATCGCCGGCGCCGTTCATGGTTACCTCGAGAGATGTGGCCCTGAGGCCGCTGAGTTCCAGGTCTGCCGCTCCGTTACACCTTACGGTGACGTTGGTTGCGTCCAGGCCCGCGATATCCAGATCGCCTGCGCCGTTGAGAGTGAGGCTGAAATCGCCCGTGGAGCGGATTCCGTGTTTACACTCCATATCTACCGCGCCGTTGATGCTGAGAACTGACAGGACGTCGGAGGTGATATAAACCTTAGTGTTCCTGAACGAACGTATCCTCTTGTCGTCGGTCTTGATAGTGACGCTGCCGTCATTGTCCTGATCCACTACAATGTGGTTCATATATTTCTCGCTCGCAACGATAACGATCTTCGGGGCGCCGAGCTCATAGACTACATCGCAGGGGATGTTGATGGTAAGATCGTCGAAAGGAAGAACCTCTACAGTACGGGTCTGGGTCTCAGAACTTCCAATCAGTTCTCCGCTGTTCGATCCTGATACAGTAAAGTTGCAAGAGGTAAGGGTGGCGATCATTATAGCCGCCGTTATAAACATTTTCATATCAAATCTTTCAGGTTGATGCCAAGAAGGGTGGCGCGTTTAACAAATTCGGGTAATTCTTCGGTGATGAACTTCTGTTTTTCGGTCTTGAGGATGGCTTCTTTCGCGTCTTCGCAGACAAAGAAGCCTATTCCCCTCTTCTGAAAGATGACACCGCGGTCTGTAAGTTCATCGTAAGAGCGGGCTACGGTGTTGGGGTTTACTCCGATCGTTGCGCCCCACTCCCGGACTGAAGGGATGCGTCCCCCAGCCTCCAGTTTTCCGGAGAGAATCTGTTCGCAGATTCCGTCCGCGATCTGTATGTAGATCGGTTTATTCTCGTTGAATTCCATAGCTACTAATGTTTGATTGAGCGGAGACGCAGGTAACTGAGTCCCATCAGGATTACAACCTGGGCATAAAGGGTAATTGTACCGAAGTTGATGATTTTCCTCATTGCTATCTCGGGATCCTCATCGAACATCCTCAGGAATACATTGGCGTCCTGGTCCATAAAAGCTCCGGCAGCTACAGACATAGCAGTAGAGAAGAAGATGGAAAGAGCGAACAGAGCAAGAATAGTCTTTCCTACCTTTCCTTTCTTGAAGATGATGGCTCCAAGAAGGAAGAACAGGGATGAGGAAGCCCAGTCTCCCAAGGCAATGCCCGCATATCCGATATGCAAATCAACGGGCAGATCAACTTCCGAAATGATATCGTTGAAGGGGATCTTAACTATAGGAGTTCCGTAAGCGTTAGGGAAAATAACTCCCATAAGAGTATCAGAGCCTATGTAAAGCGCGCTCAGACAGAGCGGAGCGGCCAGACAGAGGACAAGCATCATCGAAACCCACTTCTCGAAGGTTGAGACGGGCAGCATCAGGAACGACGAGCCGGCGCGCTTCTGGGTGATCGAGCCGTACGCCTTCGTAGGGAAGACAATAACGCCTACCAGGACGCAAATCATTCCGGAAAGGAATCTCATCGGCATAATGGCGTCGTCACTGACTGTAATGTGTCCGCTGAAAATCAGGGAGAAGAGTTGGAACACCACGAAAAGGATGGCAGGAAGAAGTCCGAGGACTATCAGGCTCAGACCGAAGTTGTTCCAGGCGTTTTCAAGGTCATAGCAGAAATACTTGCCGAACCTTTTGGGAGAAAATACATTATTCATGACTGAATATTCCTTTTACGAGTTCTTTGTTGTTGTGTACTGCGTTGAAGAGGGCTTCAACATTGACCTTGCTTTCCTTGCCGGTAGTGTTAGGATAGACCTGGATAAAGCCTCCGGG
>JAEESD010000064.1 GCA_016286145.1 Bacteroidales bacterium
GTATAGTCCTTCATCCAGTCGTAATTGTTTACGAGCTCCGCTTTGTTGGGAGCGTCTGACTCAAAATCGAGGAAACGGGAGAGCTGGGCCTTGATACACTCAACGTTGTGGGCCAGGGTCTTCTCGTCGAGAAGGTTCCTTTCCTGGCTCTTCATCGAAGGGTCGCCGATCATTCCGGTGGCTCCGCCGACGAGAGCGAAGGGCTTGTTTCCGCATTCCTGGAAGTGTTTGAGGATCATTATGCTGACGAGGTGTCCGATATGAAGGCTGTCTCCGGTAGGGTCGATTCCTACGTAGGCCGACATAGGTCCTTTCGCGATTTCTTCTTCGGTCCCGGGGGTGATGTCTTTAATCATTCCCCTCCATTTCAGTTCTTCTACAAAATTCTTCATCGAATGATAATCTATAGTCCACAAATTTAGTAAATAATAGTTAAATTTGCTTGTTTGAAAATTCACTTAACTATTTATACAGAATGAGAAAGAACATTGTTGCAGGAAACTGGAAGATGAACACTACAGTTCCCGAAGGAGTAGAACTTGCAAAGGCAGTTGTCGAGGCCAGCGCCAAGGTCCCCGCTGAGGTAGGTCTTGTAATCGCAACCCCCTTTACACATCTTTGCCCCGTCGCTGCAGTAGTAGCCGGAACTCGCGTAGAGCTTTCTGCTGAGAACTGCGCAGACAAGGAGAAGGGCGCCTATACCGGAGAGGTATCTGCCGCTATGATTAAGAGCGCAGGTTGCCAGTATACTATCCTCGGACACTCCGAGCGCCGTCAGTATTACGGTGAGACAGATGAGAAGCTCGTCGAGAAGACTAAGCTCGCTCTCGCAAACGGACTTAAGGTTATCCTCTGCGTAGGAGAGAACCTCGAAGAGAGAGAGGCCGGAAAACACTTCGCAGTTGTAGAGGCTCAGACAAAGAACGTCCTCTCGCAGTTTACCGCTGAGGATATGGCCTCGATCGTTATTGCTTACGAGCCCGTCTGGGCTATCGGAACCGGCAAGACCGCAACCGCAGACCAGGCAGAGGAAATCCACGCCTACATCCGCGGACTTCTTAAGGATATGTTCGGAGCTAAGGTAGCAGACGATACTACTATTCTTTATGGCGGTTCCTGCAAGCCTTCAAATGCTGCAGAGCTGTTCGCAAAGCCTGATATCGACGGTGGTCTTATCGGCGGCGCATCCCTTAAAGCAGACGACTTTATCGGAATCGCACTGTCATTTTAATTGACTCCCGGCTATACCAGAGCCAGACTACATCGTCCTCCATCTTTACGACCTGGAGGGCGATGTTTTTTCGTACCTCGTCCGCTCCGGTTTTCGAGGTCCAGCGCAGAAGACCTGCAGTAATAATCTGGTCTTCTTTGGTAGGTTCCGCCTGAAGTCTGACTATGAAATAATCAGACATATTGTCTGTGTGGAGCCTGAACTCAAGCTGGTCGGTATTGAAGGCGTACTGGCAGTTGAGAGGATTGAAGGTAATCACATCCGTCTTCCCGACAGCCATCCTGAGGGTGTTGTCGGTCAGGAACTCAGGGGTATAAGTTCCTTCCTCGATACAGGCGGTCATCGAGAAGAGCAGCGCTGCTGCGGCTAGTAGTATCCTTATCCTTCTCATTGCTTGACAGTTATTTGCTTAACAATCACATCGGTGGTCCCGTCGGCCCAACGGACCTCGGCGCGGAGGGTGCCGTTGTAATTGACGGTGAACATACCCTCGCCGTCTGCTACGGCCGGCCGGTCATCGAAGTACCAGTTGATTTCCTCGGCATCCACGGCGTTGTGGACATAGAGGGGGAAGCGGGCGCCCTTTTCGAAGGTGCCGTCTTTATTCCTGACGCCGCCGGCGAAGTAGATGAACGGGATAGTGTTTCGGCCGTCTATGACCATCGTCTTGAACGAGCCGCCCTTCGAATAGACGGCGTCCGGGGTGTAGACGGTAAGGAGCGTGTTGTAGGAGGTGCCGCCCTTGAGGCTGTCCGGCATAAAGGTAAGAAGGCCGTCGGACGAAGGGGTGACTTTGGTTGAGACGGCTTCGCCGTGGGCAGGGGAGAGAGCAACGGTACAGCTGTCGATTTCGCCGACCAGGCTTTCGTCTATCTGCCAGACGAGAATAGCCGAGCCCTGGAAGGCCGTTTGGCGCACGGTTGCGATAGGCTCGATAACGGAGAAGGTGACGCTGCTGTCTGCCGTGGTCCGGATGTCTTTAAGGGCATAGCGGGCCTGACTGCCGTCCCAGGAGCGGAATGCGGGCTCGCCGTCGGAGCAGAAGGTCTGCCGCTCGCCGTAGGGGAAGAAGACCGCAGTGATCGTATCGGCCCCGGGCATCGCTTCGACCAGGTCGGCGCATTGGTGGTCCGGCCGGGCGTTGACTTCGTTCTTGAGCCAGCGGTCGTAGGCGCGAAGGGTGATGTTGTAGTACGAAGAGAAGCCGGCGCGGTTGGAGGATTTGTCGATGTGGTAGATAAGGAGGCCGCTCCCGCCTATGTAGCTATCCCATCCTTCGGGGGCCCTGCATTCGAAGAGGAAGTACTCGCCCGGAGTTTCGGTCTGGTAGTAGAGGTATTCGTGGGAGCGGGAGAAGGGGCTGAGTACGTACTCGCCCGGAAGGAGGGTGTCACGCTGGCCGAGCTGGAGGATGTCGAAATCAATCGCGCCAAGGCCGGCCGGGGTACGGGTGCTGTCGTTGTGGTCGCCCCTGTCCATTAGGGCGAGGCTGCCCCATAGCCCCTCGGCAAGGCCGCCGCTGCCTTCCTGGTCGGTGTCATAGAGGTCCTGCAGGCCGAGGGCGTGGCCGAATTCGTGGCAGACGGGTCCGATTTGGAGAGGCTTGTCGTAGAGGATTTCGCTCAGGGCGGCGTATTCGTCGAGTTGGACGTGGTCCAGAAGGAGGGAGAGGTTCTTATTCTTGAGGCGGTGGTGCTGGGGCCAGATTTCGGTGCCGGAGAAGATTACTCCTACACAGTCTACGATCCCGTCTGTATTGGTGTCGTACTGGCGGAAATTGACGGAATTGTTTGCGAGGCGGCAGGCTTCTTCAACCGCGAGGTGGGCGGTTTCGTTGGTATAAGAGTCTGTCAGGCTTACTACGGGGCCAAGATCGAAATTGACCGTTATCGCGGAATCAAGCTGGCCGTTGAAGTACTCGGCGGAGGCGTTGAGGATAGAGTCAAGATGTTCTTCACTTACCGTAAAGGGTACTCCATTAAGTTCTGCCCTCAAGAAAATGACTCTTCGGGCCTGCTGCCCAAAGGCACAGGTACAAAGAAAAAGAGATATGAAAACGCCCCAAAAGCTCTTCATATCCCAAAGATACAAAAAAAATCAAGGGCCGATACTACATAGCGGGGGAAGCGTCCTTCCCCCGAAACCCCCTTCGGCCTTCCTCCCTTTCCGTATTTTTTCCTTCGTCAAAAATACCCGGGCCGGCCGGTCGGCTGATGCCGACTTCGCTTCGCTCTAACGGTATCGGCCCTTGATATAAAAAATCAAGGGCCGATACCTCACGGCATCAACCCCAGACGTGTACTAAAACCTAAACCTACAACATAGATGCAAGAGGTTTAGGTAACGTTGCATATAAAAAATTATTTTTTTGAATTTTTTGTATTGAGGACGTTCATCGCGCGCTCGGCTCCGACAAAAATCCAGTCCAGAACGCCTTGTGAGACCTTTTTACAAAGCTCCGGCATCAGCTCATTTTCTTCTGGAGAAAGTTCGCTGAGGACGTAGTCGGCCTGCTCGCCTTCGTGGAAGTCGTGGCCGACTCCCATCCTGATACGGCAATACTCTTCTGTCCCGATCATCTCGGCAATATTCTTAAGGCCGTTGTGGCCTCCGTCGCTGCCGTTCTTTCTCATACGGAGAGTTCCGAAGGGGAGGTTGATGTCGTCGCAGATGACTATCAGGCGCTCTTCGGTAACGGGGAGTTTCTGGAGATAGTACCTTACAGCGTTTCCGCTGAGGTTCATGTATGTACTGGGTTTCAGGAGATAAAGGGTCCTGCCTTTTACGGACATGACCGCAAGATCTCCGTACCTTTGGGTATTAAAAGAAGTGTCGGATGCCTGAGTCCAGGCATCCAACACCATAAATCCCATATTATGGCGGGTCTTGGCGTACTCGGGGCCGATATTACCGAGCCCAACAACAAGATAGCTCTCGCCAGCCATAATCCGGACTGATTTTACTCAGCTGCTTCCTCGGTAGCGGCAGCTGCAGTGTTGCGGGTAGCGCGTACGCTGCAGATGACAGCATCCTTGTCGGTGAGGATCTGAAGGCCAGGGAAACTGAGGTTTCCAGCCTTGATCTTCTGATCGAGACCGAGACCGGAGATGTCTACTGTAACATCATCGGGAAGGTCCTTCATAAGACCGCTGACACGGATGTTGCGTGCGTTCTGAGTGAACTTACCGCCGAGCTGAACACCCTTTGAGTGTCCGCTGACCTTAACGGGAACGCTGATGCTGATGGGCTTGTCCTCGCTGACGGAAAGGAAGTCTACATGGAGGCAGAGATCCTCTACCGGGTGGAACTGAAGCTCATGAAGAATTGCTGTGTACTTCTGGCCATCGAGGTTGAGGTCAACGATGTGGGAATAAGGGGTGTTGATAAGGCCCTTAAGATCCTTTGCGTTAACTGTGAAGAGGATGTTCTCAATACCTGCACCATAGAGGTTGCAAGGAACGAGACCCTGACGACGGAAAGCCTTGATGGTGGCTTTGTTGCCAACCTGACGAAGCTGGCCATTAAGTTCGAAATGCTGCATTTTCTTAATGTTTAAAATGTGTTACTCAGTCTGGGTCATGCCCAGACCCCATTGCACCAAACCGCCGGTGCGGTTTACAAATGCGGCGCAAATATAGAAAGAATTATTTATTTGACAAAACCGGTTGCCTGATTCCAGGAAGTACTCTTATACCTTTCGTTCAGAACGGGCCACTTAGTAGTAGGGAGGAACATACTGAGACCACTGAAAGTGTTGATCTGGTTCCCAAGGAAGTACTCCGTATAGTTTTTATACAGGACAAGATCTGCAAGGGCGGCATCTACCGGGGCAAGTTCTTCGTCGGTAGCACCGATTTTGACGAGAATGTCCCTGAAATCGTAGTGGTATTCGTAACTGTAGTTGAAACCCTGGACCTGATAAGGCTTAAGACCGAAGACGTTATCGCGGTGTGCTTCA
This sequence comes from Bacteroidales bacterium, assembly GCA_016286145.1. Taxonomy (GTDB): domain Bacteria; phylum Bacteroidota; class Bacteroidia; order Bacteroidales; family UBA932; genus Cryptobacteroides. The sequence goes on from JAEESD010000064.1 coordinate 5,190, forward strand.
AAAACGGGGACGCATGCCTCGGCGAGGGCTTCGACCTTACTGCAGTCATACAGACCGATCGTAGCATCGCCGTTGTCTTTGTTCATCAGATAGTAATCCTCGCAGAGTCCGGCGAGATCCGGCTTGTCTCCCTGAAGCAGTCTATGGCTCATATTGACATACTCGAAACCGTCTGTCAGTACTTCTCCCGGGGAGGCGACAAGATAGTCACACAGGTCGCGCCATTCATAAAGCACCTCGACTCCTCCCATCAGGCAGGCGTCCATTACTATATAGTCGAGATGATAGGGAAGGGCGTCCTTGAGGTCCTCTATGTTGAGCTGGTGGACAGAAACGCTCGAATACGGGCCGTCATACTGGGCGCCGACGCTCTTTTTTGCGATAAGACTGTTTTCGTCGCTCTTTTTATAGTCTTTGGGAATCCATCCGGTTCCGTGGGAGGTGTAGACCAGTCCGTAGGACTCGGAAGGATATTTGTCCTTGATGTCGTTCATAACCTCCTTCATGAAGGCGGTATCGACGGAGATGGTTCCTGCAGGATAGGTAAAGACAGTGTCGCGGACTATCTCTCCATAGTGTTTATAAATCCTGAACACGACGGGGCTGGTTTCAGTCTGCCAGTCGCTGCGGTTTACGGAGGCGTGGGAGAAGACTACGATAGCGTTGTTATCCCATTTTCCGGGTATATATCCTTCACATAGCTGGTCGAAGTTGGTATCCAGAGAGTTCTGGAGGTTGTTGTAACCCTCGCTGTAAAGGATCATGAGCTTATCGAAGTGAAGGCCGGACACACCCTCTCTGTCTGCCTTCTTGCCGGAACCGCTGTCCTCGAAAGGATCCAGATCCTTATGGCAGGAAGAAAGAGCGAGAATAATCGCAGAGAATATGACTAGCCACCTAAATTTCATAACCTACAAAGATAGTCATCTTTTCCGTATATTTGCATTTGTATGGCGTCGGATATTCTAAAGAACTATTCTTACTATCTGCGGGTAGAACGCGGTATGTCTTCGAATACCGTGAGCTCGTATTGCTCGGATGTCAAGGCCTTCATGGCCTGGATGTCCTCCCTTGGGGGCCATGGCTCCCTGGCCGCCGTGGATTCGGAGGATATCGCCGCTTTTCTCGCGGACCATTCATCCGGGCTTTCGAAGCGCTCGCAGTCGCGCGAACTCAGCGCGCTGACCTCGTTCTTCGATTGGCTGGTACTCGAGGGCGAACGGAAGGATAACCCCTGCGACCGGGTCGACTCTCCCAAGATCGGCCGCTACCTGCCCGCAGTCCTGTCGGTCGAGGAGGTAGGCGCCATCATCGACGGGGTGGACACCCGCGACCCGAAGGGCATACGCGACAAAGCGATACTAGAAATCCTATACGGCTGCGGCCTGCGAGTGAGCGAGCTCTGCGGGCTGCTCATTTCCCATGTCTACCTGGACGAGGGGTTCGTGCGCGTCGTTGGAAAGGGAAATAAGGAGAGGCTGGTGCCGATGGGGGAGAGCGCTGCGGACGCATTCAGGCAATGGCTGGCCGTACGCGGGGAAGCTTACGCCCCCGAGTATTCAGACATAGCTTTTCTGAATCGCTTCGGAAAACCGCTGAGCCGCGTCTCAGTGTTCAAGATGGTTCGCGAATACGCCTTGCTGGCCGGCGTTACCAAGGAAATCTCTCCCCATACTTTCCGTCACTCTTTCGCGACTCATCTGATTGAGAACGGAGCCGACCTTCGCGTTGTCCAGGAAATGCTAGGCCACGAAAGCATCACTACAACCGAGATCTATACCCATATCGACACTGCTACTTGGCAGGCTGCAATTCTGGAGCACCATCCCAGGAGGTGAACTCCTGGGATGGTGCTCCGCACTATTACCCCCGCTGCTTCGCAGCTGCCCCGGTGGGGCATGCCGCCTCCGCTATGCTCCCGGCGGGTGCCTTCCGGTCGTCGCCCTGCTCCTCCCTCACGGCACGGCCGCTGATGCGGCCCTCGGCGCTTTGCGCCTCTAAGTTTACCATTCGGATAGTTTGCAGAGCTTGAGGCGGGAGAAGGTCAGCGAATCTATTACTCCGGCATCGAGCAGGCCCTCGAGAGTCCAGGACTCGCGGGGGTTGTTTTCGCGGTAGAGCGCAATGCCGTGGGCTACGCTACGGTAGCGGATGTGGGGGTGGAGGCGCAGCGAGTCTTCGGGCAAGCTCCAGAGTCTTAGGGGTCTAGCCGGCTCGGAACAAACTATGATATCTTTCAGCTTTTCGTAGCGTTCTTCTCCGAAATTGTAAATCTCCAGAAGCTGCTCCGTCGAGGAGTATCCTCCGAGCTCTTCGCGGTAGCTTACCATCTTCGCGGCGAAGTAGGGCCCGATTCCTGGAAGGGCGTCGAAGGCCGCAGAATCCGCCTTGTTGATATCCAGGCGGGGGATGTCGATAAAGGGCTCGAGACGTTTGTAAACCGAGTCGGCTACTACGAATGATTTCGCGAAGTCTTCTTTTCTTCTGAATTTCCCGCCTTTCTGCCGGTAATTGTCTATGCTCTGCGCCTGCTTTTCGCTGAATCCCAGGCGCTGAAGATCCTCGACGCTTACGGTGTTAGGGTCGAAGCGAAAGGATTCGCGCCTTCGGGTCTTTGCCCTGACGGCCTGAACGGCAGGGGAATGCTGCGCGTATCGACGCTCGGACGAGGGTAGAGCCTGCGGAGCAGGCGTCGTCGCCATCAGGCGACCGGTCGTACCCGGGACTTTTGCTTCGGCAAAAGTCGTAGAGGGAGTAAAGACCGAGGGGGTGTCGGGGGATGGTATCCCCCGCATAATTATAGTGTCTGGCTGGTCCCGGTTCGCCTCTATTTTAAGCTTTGCGGTATGTTGCACGAAAAGACATACCTGGTACCCGAGTATCAGGAAAGTGAGGGAGATTGTACCAACTTTGAATACTGTACCGACGCTACTGGTCCCGGTACTTGTTGACGTGTTCTGAGCGCGGTGCCGGTGGGAGTCCGGCAACGATGATGACGATTTCGCCTTTTGGTTCGTTTTCATTGAAGTATTTCGATAGTTCTTGTAAGGTCCCCCGGTGGTGGGTTTCGTGAAGTTTAGATATTTCGCGGGCTACGGAACACTCACGCTCTGGCCCGAAGACTTCGGCGAACTGCGCGAGCGTTTTCGCAAGGCGGTGGGGCGATTCGTAGAAGATCATAGTCCTGGGTTCCTGGGCCAGAGCGGCGAGAAGGGTAGCCCGGCCCTTTTTCTGCGGAAGGAAGCCCTCGAAGCAGAAACGGTCACACGGTAGGCCGCTCGAGACGATAGCCGGGATACAGGCGGTCGC
>JAEESD010000065.1 GCA_016286145.1 Bacteroidales bacterium
CAGGAAGCATCACGGTCTCCCACTGAGGGCAGTCCAGACTCTTCAGCATACCCGATTCTTTGCAGACATCGAGGTACACGCCTCCTTCCAGCGGCTCTTCGAACCACTCCGCCGAGGCGGGAAGAAGGTTCAGGATGTCGAACATTACGGGGCCGGCCGTCTTCGCGCCGGTCATTCCCGCGACGCCGTGACCGTCGGCGTTCCCACACCAGACGCCGACCGCGTAATCGGGAGTCACGCCGACTGCCCAGGCGTCGCGGTACCCATAGCTCGTGCCGGTCTTCCACGCCGCTTTTCTTACCGAGCGTATCAGCTTCCAGTCGATTTCGTCTGGCCGGTTGACTTCCTTCAGCGCCTCGAAAGTGTACCATAACGCTATCTTATCCTTAAACGGCGAGCCGTCGTCCAGTCCGCGGAAGCTTCTGACCATCCCTGCGTAGGCGGCTGTAATATCGCGAAGCGTCCCTTCTCCGCCGCCCAGAATCAGCGACAGTCCGTAGTAGGATGCGTCATTGGCAAAGGAAGACATACCGGCATCGCGCAGGAGCTGAAGGAAGCGCGGAGCGCCGTAGGAGCGGAGCAGCTGGACCGCCGGGACGTTGAGCGAACGGGCCAGGGCCTCGGCCGCAGGGACTGCGCCATGGAACTGAAGGTCGAAGTTTTCGGGGGTGAAGCCGCCGAGATTGACCGGGGTATCGGGAAGGAGAGTGCGGGGCAGAATCACCCCGTCCTGCAGGGCCGCGCAATAGAGGAACGGCTTCAGGATACTGCCGGTGCTGCGCGGCGAACGGGCGATGTCTACCTCAGATCCCGCGCGCAGACGGGTGGCGGAGGAATTGCCCACGTATGCGAGGACTTCCCCGCTGCGGATGTCGATCACGACCGCGGCAAGATCTGCAGCTCCGCTATGGTCCAGCTCGTCTGACCAGCGGTCTGTCAGCGCCTCGACCTGGCGCTGGAGGGGAAGATCGATAGTGGTCACTGTCCTTTCGCCGCGAGGCTGCCCGTCGACCAGATGGCGCGCGATGTTCGGAAGCGGGTATGGCGCATCCGGGAGCGGCTCGGCCAGCGCGTCTTCAAGGGTAGCGGAGTCGAAATAGCCCTCCTCGCAGAGCCGGCGAAGAAGCCGGTCGCGCTTTTGGAGGAGCCTGTCGCGTCCCTTGCCGGGGTGGATGCTGGACGGAGCGTTCGGGAGCACGGCCAAGGTCGCCGATTCGGCCCACGAAAGCTGGTCTGCCGGACGGCCGAAATAGCGCCAGGCGGCCGCCTCCAAGCCCACGACATTGCCGCCGAATGGGGCGTGGGCAGCATAGAGGGCCAGGATCTCGTCCTTCGAGCAGCGAAGCTCCAGCCGGGTCGCCTTGACGGCTTCGACCATCTTCTGCCAGAGCGTGCGCTCCCGGCCGCGCGAGAGGCGGATTACCTGCATGGTGATAGTGCTGCCGCCGCTGACTATGTGGCCGGCTTTTACGTTGCTTACGAGGGCCCGGACGAGGGAAACCGGGTTGACGCCGGGGTGGTGACGGAAATGCCTGTCTTCGAATTCGATGATGGCGCTAGCGCAGCGGTATGGGACCGAATCTGCGGGAGGAAAACGCCACTGCTGATCGTCTGCGATACGGGCTCCGAGGAGCTGACCGCTGCGATCGGTAACTACTGTAGCGTAGGACGTGCCTTTAAAGAGGTCCTTCGGCAGGCAGAAGAACCAGCCTGCCAGAAGGACCGCAAAGATAATCAGTATTATTTTCCAGCGCCGGGTCATCTGACGACCGCAGCGGAACCGGATGCGGTATTGGCGAAGATGTGTGGATCGTACATCGCCGAGCAGGTCACTGCAGGGAGAGTGTACTCGCCTTCATAGGCCGCGCGGAGTTTGAGGGTAAACGTACGGGAACTATTTCCGCCAAGGTCGAAGAACCAGTTGCAACGGTCGTCGCGGATATCCTTGTAGAGGACATTTTCGTCCTGGACGCCGCCGCGCATCCTTTCGTTCTGGATCTCCCAGCCGGAAGGGATACACTCGCTGAGGACTACCGAACTGATGTAACGACGGGAAGGATTGTAGACCTTTATCTTCGCAGTAAATTCAGTGCCCTGGGTGATGTAAGCAGGATTGATAGTATCTCCGTCTTCGTCTTCATAGACTACTGAGACTCTCAGGCCGTTTTCTGCTTCGGGGATATAAGTTCCGGCAGGAGCGCGGGAGATTGTCATGAGCGAAGCAAAGAGGGATTCTTCGGAATTGTTACGTACCTCTACTTCTCCGGTTACAGTCTTCGAGTATACGGCCTTGGCTGAAGTAAGGGCCTTTCCGTTTACCTTGGCGCTTATCGACTGGGAGCCTACCTTTGAGTACAGGCAGTCCATAGCGATCGAGGCGAAGGCTGATTCCTGGGTAGAATACCATCCGTAGTTGATAGTCCTCGATATATCCTGAGCTGTACGGAGGGCTTCAGGGAGCCTGTCGTTGAGGGCAAGACCCATCAGGACAACCGAATTGTCGCGCAGCGAAGAACCGTAAGTAAAGTCGGAGCTTGCGTATCCGTCTTCATCGTCTTCGATACGTGCGATCAGTTCTTCGGCCGCCTGAGCCCTGCCGGCAGCCGCATAGGCCGCGGCGAGCATCCACGCCGCGCGGCCGCTCAGCCTGCCGGCCTCCTTCAGGCGGTTCATCGCTCCGATCGACTCATCGTTTGCGACCGCGAGAGTGTAGAGACGGTAACACTGATCGAGCTCATAATAGGGCTCGTCCTTACCCTGACGGTAGGCGCGGCTTACATTGTTCTGGAAGCGCTTCCACGCGCTAAGGACATCCTGCTGGACATCGAATCCGGCGGCAGAAGCCTCGCAGAGGAACTGTCCGGCCATCGAGGTGATCCAGCTGTAGGCCCATGTTCCGCCGGGCCAGAGGGTAAAGCCTCCGTCGCTCAGCTGACGGCCGTAAATCTGATGGATAATCTCCGGGATGAGCGCTCTCGCCTCAGCCGCATCTTCCTCTGAAAGCAGAGGCAGCAGATGCAGGTAAGTAAGGCCCTTGGCAGAGAGCTGCTCGGTACAGTTGTAAGGGTAGTTCTTCATCTTGCGGAACATTCCGGCAGCATCTACTGCAGGGAAGCCTGCAAGTTCCAGAGTTGAGCCCTCACCTGCATCGAAGGTCACGGATTCGCCGCCTTCGAGTACCGTCTGACTGATGTTTATAGTCTCAGGGTTGGGGTTCACTACCTGGATATTGACGGTCTCCTTAGCCTTGTACGAACCGCTGACCGCTTCGATCTTAACCTGAGCGGGGCCTTCGCCTACTGTCTTGAGGGCGAAGCGGACGATCTTGTCGCCAATTCCGGGGAATGCTACTTCGGAGCTGGCTATTCCATCCACCTTAAGAGCTCCAGAAGCCTTTACGGTTACCTTGGCGTTCTTTACGTCGTCTGCCATCGCGAAAACGTTTACAGGGAGGACTATCTTATCGCCAGTTGCCGCCTGAGCGGGCAGAGAGCTAAGAAGCATCAGAGGAGATTTAACGGTAACGGTCTTTTCAGCCTTACCGTAAGCGCCGTCGTGGCCGGCTACGACCATTATTCTCAGGCTTCCGACATACATCGGGAGCTTAATGTCGTGGTGGGCCGTGCCGCTCGTAAGAGTGAAAGGTCCGAGGAACTTCACTACGGGGTTGAAGCGATTGTCTTTCTTAGCGGACTTAAGGGTTTCCTGGTCGCCGCCGACGCTGAACATCGAGCCCATAGGGCCTCCCCTGAAGCCTATTACTCTGTCGAAGAGATCCCAGGTCTTTACTCCGAGAGCCTCGGTCCTGTACATTGCTTCCCAGGGAGAAGGAGTCTTGAATGCGGTAAGATCGAGGAGTCCTTCATCGACTATTGCGAGAGTATAGGTCATCGGCTTGCCGGATTTTTCGAGGACTTCAATCCTGAACGTCTTCTCAGGCTCCATCGTTCCCGGCGCCTTGATAACCGGAGTCAGATGGGACTCAGGGTTCTCCACCTTTACGCGTTTGACTCCGTAGAGGCGCAGCGGCAGGTCGTTTTCGGTAACGTTATACGGCTGGACAAGAGTAATATTGACATAGAAGTTAGGCGCCATCTCGTCTGTAACGGTGAAGGTATACGGAGTATCGTTCTCACCGTTTGTGGCCACCCATTTTCTGGAGATAACACCGCCGGCATTTTCGAGAGAGACCAGCGCACGGCCGCCTGCTGCCGCCGGGATGAAGACTGTAGCCTTCTCACCGCTGAGATAACTCTCTTTGTCTGTATTGAAGGTCAGCATCGTCAGGGCCTCGGGGTCCTTGCGGCCTGCGCGTCCCCAATACGAGTAGTCGTCGAGCATTACGGTCTTACCTGAAATATGTCCTCCATAGACATCGCGGACTACTACAAGATAGCGTCCCCAGTCTTTGTCTTCTGCCCTGAGGGTGAAGGTGACATCTTCTTCTCCTGATACAAGTTCGCCGGCAGCCACTGCATTGGAGTAGTTGCTGTTTACATAATTGATCAGCTCTTCAGGATCATTCTCCCACCACCAGCTCCATTTCAGTTTGAATATATAGTATTCCAGATCTCTGCCGGTTATACGGTTACCAAGGGCATTGACTGTAGCGACGCTGATAACGTGGTCCTCGCCGGTCTGGAGATAATCTCCTTCGGGGAATTTAACTCCTACATAAGCGGGGAAAGGAGAGAACGGGAGAGACTGAGTAGTAAAGCTTTCGTCTCCGCCCTTTTCCTCAACTGAAGACACTATGAAGGCAGACAGAAGGCCCGGAGCATCTTCGGCGCCAGGGAGGTCTATCGTAGGCTCTGCATTACCTTCCGAATCAAGGGTAGTTTCGAAGAGTTCGTGTTCGCTTGCGGTGAAGGTAGACAGAGGGTTACGGAAAATGTATTTCTCAAAGCCCTTGAAGGTAGCCGGGCCCTTGGAGAGGGTCATCTTCGCCTTTGCCTTGAGGCCGGAGGCGGGAAGGCCGGTCAGCCATGAGGAATGGACATACGCATCGAAGGTAGAGCCTCCGATAAGCATATTGCCTCCGAGGTCGAGATTGACCTTGAGGCGGTTGGGCTTGATCGTTTCGATACGGAGGCTCTTATGGAATGAAGAGCCGCCGACTTTGATGTATGCGTTCCATACGCCGGTCGGGTCCTCGGGAGAGGTCGCAATCGGGAAGGAGTAGAATCCGTCATGGCCCAGGGAGCTAAGTCTTGTGTAGAACTGGCCCTGAGGGGTATAGAGATCGAGGGCGGCCGGATGTTTTTCGGGAAGCAGTTTCGCTTTGTCGGCCAGGATCATGGTGACATGGAGAGTGTCGCCCGGCCTCCAGACTCCGCGCTCGCCGTAGACGAAGGCCTTGAGGCCCTTTTCTACCTTGTCTCCGGCCACATCGAAGCGGCTGAGGGATTTCTCCTCTCCGTCTTTCATTCGAAGATAACCTGTAGTCTTTCCCTGGCGGGCGACTACCGCGAAGGGCTTGCGGGCTACCGGGATCTCTGCAAGGCCCTCGGAGTCGGTCTTTACCGAGGCCAGTCTCTGGAGCTGGAAATCATAAACTTCCAGGTTCACTCCAGCTATAGGAGTCGCATCCTTGATGTCGGTCACAGCTGCCCACATCTTCTTCCCGTCCGCATACTTTGCGACTATTCCAAGATTGGAAGAGATTATATTCACTCTCGGGAAGCGGTCGGAAATCATATAGTATGACGGGGTGTCCGGATTGTCTCTGTCCGACCACTCATAGTTTGCCCAGTCAAAGTCGCTGTCCCACCAATAGGTGTCCGGTTCGTCCCACTCCTGTTCGTCTTCGTCGGAAGGCTTGCCGCTGGATACAGGGATCATCTTGGGAGCAGCCTTACCTCCATACAGGGAGTATTCCTTGCGGAAAGAGAGCTTGACGCGATAGATGGAGCCCGGTTCCTGCTTGAAGAGTCCGGACAGGTCTATGCTGAAGTCGTTCCATTTGTGGAGATCGATAGAGGTATCCTGATACAGAGGGATCTGACGCTGATAAACCAGTCTACCCGAACGGCGGAGTTCCGAATATCCGTCATATTCGTTGTCCTGCAGGAAGAGCAGAACGTTGTTTTCGTAAATCTTGATGACGCTGATATCAACCGAAGAGAGGTTGACAGCGCGGAACGGCAGTATCAGAGACTGCTCGTCCGGGAGGATATTGCCGGAAAGAGGCAGTTCGACCGCCGGGAAGGGATCTGCCGGAGGGAAGGTTGTGATGAAGTCTTCGCGGAGGCTCTGGCCGAAGGCGCTGCGGACTCCGTTGTAGACCGCCAGAGAAATCTCATCGCCTCTTGACTCGTAGTATACCCTGGCATAGTTGTCTCTGATATCGATGGTCTGGCGCAATACTCCGGAAAGCTCGATAAGACCTTTCTTGGAGGCCTCGGATGAAAGCGGCTCGCTGAAGCAGACCTCAACGCAGGGATTGCCCGTTCTGATGATACGGGCATCCACAACCTTGAACTCACCGCTTGCGGGGACTACCGTCTTGAGGGGCGCGGGCTCCTGGAAGCCGTCTACCTGGAGCCAGAGGGTAACCGGGATGTCCTTCGATTCACGGGCGATGCCGGCCGTCTCGAAGCGCCAGGACTTGCCCTCTCCGGTGATAGTTATCGGGACCTCCGGATCCGCCGCCATGAAGATGTTGGACTTCTCGACCGGGGCACTGAGCTCGATGCTGCCCTGGATCCTGGCCTCGTCGCGGATGATTATCCCATCGAGGGTCAGCTCGGCCGTATTCTGGAGGGCCTTGAATACGAAGGGGAACTCTTTGCAGGCCTTATCGCTGACGTCGACGACCTCTCCCAGCTTGAACGCTCCTTCATAGACCACGCCCTCCTTAAGGGCGGCATCGGGCACAAACTCGACCACGGTCGGGCTCAGCCAACGGGAAGAGCCCGGCAGAGCCGGCTTGAACCTGAAGAGATCGGTTTTCTGACGATCCATGGCGACCGGATAGGCCAACTCGATACGTAGCGTAGTAGTTGCAGGAACTACTCCGCCAGTATAAGCTTTGACATATGATGCAAAGGCCGGATCGGGGTTATTGATTACCTGCCTGGGGGCGTCTGCAGCCGCAGCTAAAACCAGCAGCACGCAGACAAGGACTCTTAGGAATCTCATGGCTATAGACGATTTATTACCCATTAATTACTTGATAAGGTTCAGGAATTCGTTGCGCGTTTTCTCGGAATTGAGAAACGCCCCGCTGAATGCCGAGGTAGTAGTGATGGCGTTTGACTTCTCCACCCCGCGGATCTGCATGCAGGTGTGGTTCGCTTCGATAACTACGGCGACGCCCAGCGGATGCAGCGCTTCCTGGATACAATCCCTTATTTGGACAGTAAGCCGCTCCTGGACCTGAAGCCTGCGCGCATATGTTTCTACTACGCGGGCTATCTTGCTCAGGCCGGCAATATGACCGTTCGGAATATATGCGATGTGACACTTTCCTATGAAGGGCAGCATGTGGTGTTCGCAGACACTGTACAGCTCGATGTCCTTTATAAGTACCATCTGCTGATACTCTTCTTCGAACATGGCGCTGCGGATGATCTGCACGCCGTCTTCTTCGTAACCTTTTGTGAGGAACTGCATTGCCTTTGCTACACGCTCAGGGGTTTTTAGCAACCCCTCTCTTTCGGGGTCTTCACCAAGGAGCTCAAGTATTGATTTGACGTGTTCTGCGATCTGTTCAGTGACCTTCTGATCGTATTTTTCCAGTTTAGTGTATGCCATAATTTTAATGTCATACAAAGTTATTGTTTTTTTATCTATATTTGCCGCCAAATTGGAATAAACAAAAAACGAAATACTATGTTTTGGACACTCGAATTAGCCGGAAGCCTTGACGATGCGCCGTGGCCCGCAACAAAAGACGAACTTATCGACTACGCAAACCGCTCAGGAGCCCCTGAGGATGTTATCGAGAACCTCGAAGAACTCGAGGACGACGGAGAAATCTACGAGTCCATCGAAGACATCTGGCCCGATTATCCTACCAAGGAAGACTTCTTCTTTAACGAGGAAGAATATTAAGAAATTGCTATTTGTAATCGTTTGATTATCAATAGATTGAGAAAAAGCCAGGGATAGTACCTGGCTTTTTTACTTCCCCAAAACATAGCCCCAAATGGCCATTTTCACCCCCTCACTACCCCAGGGGCTATCCCAAATTTTTCATTTTCATCCTAAAAAGGTAATAGTTCGTTGGAAAGAGGAGGAATAGTATAATTAATGCTAACTTTGTACTATGATAACTACAAGAGTTTATATTGTCTTTTACTCTGGCAAACCGATGGATTTTCAAGCCATCTCTGAATTATCAGGGGTGGAACCTTCACACATAGAGGTCAAAGGGGAACAGAGGATTGGACATACAGGCAAAGTGGTTAAAACCCAAAACAAGGATGGCGAATGGGTTCCTTTGATAATTCAGCACAATTCTTTTGAGTATCAATTGCCTGCCTCACA
>JAEESD010000066.1 GCA_016286145.1 Bacteroidales bacterium
CGGTAAGCAGGCTGTCCGGATTCATCCAGGCCGCGCGGACCGTAACCTCGACCGAACTGGGCACGGGCGAACTCTCGAACACATCCAGGAAATCCTCTCCCAGCATCTCTCTCATCTCCTTTTCCCCCTCCTGAACGCTCACATAACGGGTATCTTTGACGAAAGGCTCCGCCTCGATCTTGCGCTGATATGCGACAGCCTGAACGGCAGGAGTATCCTTTTTCAGAATAACCGTTACATGTATGTGTTCGCGGAAATAAGCCCCGACGGCTGAAGCGTTGAAAGCCAGAAACGAAGCCGCTCCGACCAGCAGAAGAACCATGCTGATACTGATTACGGAGGACAAATACGAGCCCGCCAGCCTTCTTCTTATAATTTTGTTTTGTTTTCGGGACATAATTCGGGGCGAATTTAGAAAAAATTTTCGTATCTTTGAGCCAAATGGAGAATTCCGCACAAAAAGTACTTTTCGTCTGCTCGGAAATCTTTCCTTATGTTCCGGAGAGCGAGATTGCGACCTTAGGCCGCTATCTGCCCCAGGGTACTCAGGAAAGAAAAAAGGAAATTCGTGCCTTTATGCCCCGCTATGGATGTATCAACGAGCGTAAGAATCAGCTCCACGAAGTCATCCGCCTCTCGGGTATGAACCTCATCATCGATAATATGGACAGGCCCCTTATCATTAAGGTCGCCAGTATCGCCGCAGCACATACTCAGGTCTATTTTATCGACAATGAAGATTACTTCAAGCGCAAACAGATCGAGCGTGATGAGGATGGAAAATTCTTCGAAGACAACGACGAACGTGCGATTTTCTTCGCGCGTGGCGTCCTCGAGACCGTCAAGAAGCTCCGCTGGGCCCCGGACATTATCCACTGCAGCGGATGGATCTCACACCTCCTGCCTCTGTATCTCAAGAAAGCGTATAAAGACGACCCTATCTTCAGCCATAGCAAGGTAGTGCTTTCGCTTCACGACGACCTCCCGAAGGAGCAGTTCTCTCCCTCTTTCGCCGACAAGATTTATTTCGGCGCAGTCAGCGAGAAGGACATCGACCTCCTGAAGGCCGCCCCCGATGGCATAAATCTTGCCAAAACTGCGGCCAGGTTCTCAGACGGAGTGGTGGTAGCCAGCGAGAATATCCCGGCTTCGCTTATCAGCTATTGCAAAGACCGCGGACTCAAAGTCGCCAAAATCAAAGCAAAAAGCTTCGCCGACGGAACCTACATAGACGAATACAACGCTTTTTACGATCAGCTGTAGATGAAATTACTCGGACACATCATACTAGGCGCAGCTATAATCGGCTGCGTTTCCTGTGTTGAGACAGACGGACTTATCGGGGGAAACCTTATCCCCATAGATTCCCAATATCAGGTTTTTTCGACGGAACTCCCCATCGACAAGGTGGAGATGAAGATGGCAGACAGCCTCTCGGGCTTTTCCAGCTCGAGGATAGTTCTGGGCGCCGTCCGTGACGATACCTTCGGCCTTTCTACCCGCAGCTGCGCCCTGACCCTCGTCCCGCTCGCAGACACGCTCAATTTCGGCAATATCCAGTCCGTCAAGAAATTCCATCTCCACGCTACTTTCGATACTACCGCGACCAGCCAGTCCGGCCAGGAAAGGATACTTCAAAACGTATATGCATACGAGCTGAACGACGGAACCGACTGGACTAAACTGATGGACGCCAACGATGTAGCCGGCCTTCTGGGCCACAAACCCGCCAGCGTCATCAAGGGAACCCCGCTGCTAAACGGCGCCGCAGATCTGGACCTCGACTTTACAGACGAATACGCCAGCGCATACGTCAACTACCTCAACGGAAAGAATCTTTCAGACTCATCGACCTTCAAGGCGTTCCTGAAAAAGTTCCCCGGAATCTGGATCGAGACCGACTCGCCCAGCGGAAACGGCGGCCGCCTCAATGCATTCGAGCTTCAGATGAACTTCAACAGTTCGCAGTATTATCTGGAAGACAATTACGGAACCCTTACGATCAACACTATCTACGATCCCCAGGTAGGACCAGTAGATACTACCTTCTATCTGTATGCAGGCGCCCAGAAATATAACGATGTGAAGGATCTGTTCTCAAACTACAAGACAGGAACCTTCCCCCAGTACGCCTTCAACCTTACCTCTCACTCAACCCGCACTATGGCGGGCAATGCGGCAGACAAGGTCTACCTCGAGGGCGGCGCAGGCCTGAAGCCGGTTATTACCGCCCGCACCCTCATCGACCTCGCCACCAAAGCAATTTCAGACACCATCTCAGCAAACGGGCTGGACGCTTCGCTGCTGGCAAAGACCATCGTCAACAAGGCAACAATAGTGATGCCTTACGATATGCCGGCGGACTATACAGACATAGACAATTATTTCCCTCCCAGGCTCAGCCCTACCTGCCGTATCAGGACAGATACTACCTCAACCTTTATGGGGCTTACAGACGCCAGCTCGGAAAATGAGGACCAGGGCGACATAAAGCGCTCCATCTGCTGCTATACTCCCGATATTACCTATCACCTCCAGCAGCTCCTCAGTATCACCGACGACAACAACAATCTTGTCAGGGGCAACTACGACATCTGGATGCTCATAATGAACACCCAGGAGACTACTACAACCTCGCAGAGCAACAACGACCTCAGCGAATACTATCAGTATCTCGCTTATCAGAGCTATTACAACAGTATGTATGGAGGATATGGCGGTTACGGCGGATATGGTTACGGCGGCTATGGCAGCAACTACTACAGTAACTATTACAGCTATATGATGGCTGCAATGTATGCCGGAGGTCAGACTACTACCTCCACCACCTACGAACTGGATAAGGATTTCTATTACAGAGTTGCTCTCTGCGGACCGGCCTCCACTACGGAAGTCCCCAAACTCCGCATTACATTCTCAGTCCCGAGACAATAACTAATCAGCAGTGTAATCATCACCTTTCCAGCTTCCTATAGTATAGGAGCCGGAGGGACGATAGTAGATGCCGCGACCGTTGCGCGAGCCGTCTTCCCAGTAACCATACCATGCGCCCCCGTCTGTCCAGAGGAAGACGCCCCATCCATGTCGTTTGCCATCCTTGGTCTCGCCTACGTACATATTGCCGTTGGTGTACTCGATACACTCAAACTTATATGCTTTGAAGCGGCCTTCCATAGGGTAAGACTCCGTTGGCGCGTCGTTCTTGAAATCGCCGAAGTAGATCAGGGTTCCGTTTTTGTCGTAGCAGGTGCCGGTTCCCTCTTTGATATTCTTTGAGTAGCTGCCTACGAAGTATGCGCAATCTTTGCAATTATTTATGTAACGGCCGTCTTTCCCTATGAAATAGATTCCCATCCCATCGCGGTCACCGTCTTTATAACGGCCGAAGTACATATCATCATCGTCGCTCCACCAATACGCACCATAACCATTGCGGCCGTCGCTCAACTGGCCGCGATATTTTCCGTTGGTGTAAGTCCATTCCGGGTTGTCAAACGACTTCCTCATCATATTGCGCCAATCTCCCCGGACAAGGGCGTTGCCGGTTACAGCAGAAGATGAATAGTTGCTCTCGCCGCCTATCACCGGGCGGACGGACATTCCGAAATAACGGAACAGGTCATAAACCTGAAAGGTGCCGGTCCAATTTGTCAGGCAGTATGCGCTATACGAACTCGTTACAGTTGATGACCAGTACTCCAGCTCTTTCCCGGCAAGCATATTGTTGTATCCGGCAGCCGGAAGGAAAATCGACTGGCCGGTAGTTTTGCTGACCAACCTATATCCATTCACGCCGTCCTGGGTTGTCCAGGAGTAATTACACTTGTCGAGCAACTCCTGCAATTCTTCCTTGGTAGGCATACGCCAACGGCCACCCCAATTCTGTCTTGCAATATCATCGGCATAGGACAGACTGGTAAGATTATCTACAGGTCCGTATTTAGAATTCGTAACGTATTTCGAAATTTTTACATTGTCCCAGGAATCTCCGCTTGTCCTGAAGCGATAATTCGGCCAAGTATATTCTCCCTTCGAAGACGTCTCTCCCCAGGCAAACAATTTTCCACCGTCGGCAGGCTTCGAAGCGCCCACATTGCAGGTTGCCCATTTTACGCTCAGACCCAGGTCCACCCATTCGTGGCCGTTTTCAGAGCCGCTGACCGAAGATGGTTGGGCAGGGGTCGGCTTTGCGGGGGCCGGCTGAGGCGCGCTCTTTACCTTAAGCTCCTTTGAAAGCTGGGTAGTCTGGTCGCGCTGAATATCTACAGTGAAGGTCAGAGGATCATAGCCATCTTTTCGCAATTCGACACTGTGTTTGCCGATAAGAATAGTCTGTGAGAAGATAGTATTGCCTGCACGCTCGCCGTCAATCCAGACCTCAGCGCGGCTGGGATTGGACTGTATCTGAAGTTCGCCGAACATAGGTACCGGAGCGTCAACTTTGACATCTACTGTTTGGCCTTCGATAGTGGAACCGATTACTCCGCGGGATTGCGGGATGTGTGAGGGACGGCTTGACTCTACTTTGTAGGTCAGTTGGCTGTTCAACTGAGTCTTCGACCCGCTCTTGCCGCGGAAAACTTCCTTGCCCGCCGGATCGGTAACCACTATGTCCGCCAGGGGGTCATCACAAAGGAGAGTAACCACTCCGAACTGAGGCTTGAGCTGAACCTCCCAGTATTTCAGGCTGCCGTCTCCATTTAGCGTTTCCCGAGAATTTGTTACGTAGTAATTTTCCTTACGGAAGGTGAACATATGTTCGCCCTTGGATATCTTCGTGGATTGTTCGATAGGGGTTGTCCCGAGAAACTCTCCGTCTACATACACATCCGTTCCATCAGGATAGCAGTCAATATTATAGGTGTTGTATGCCGGTTTGAGCTTGACCTTAACCTCTTTCATCCCCCTCTTCACATTGATATTGGAAGTCCAGGTTTCGTAGAATTTACTGCTTACTTCGAACCAGTAGCTGCCTTCGGCGAGGAATGCGTCATAGTAGCCATCCGTTATTTCCTTGAAATTGATGACTTCGTTTTTGCTGAGTCCATAGGCGACGCGCGCCTGCTTAGGGTCGATGGTCATCTGTACGCCTACCAGTCCGGAACCGCTGTAGGTCTTCACTATCGTCACCGACGATTCTACGTTCAGTTTCATCCGGTAGACCTTACCCGGCTTGAGCGAGACTCCTATCCAGTCAGTGGGGGTATAGCCCTCACAAGTGAACATGATGTTGGTGACTTTAGGCGAAACCCAATACCACCATTCTCCGCTCTCCGCGCGGAAGTTTGAGCCTCCTCTGGGCGGCGCTACCGGAGCCATCCCTCCCCTGGTCTGGAGAACCAGGGTCCCGGACAGACTGTTGTCAGGGACGACCTTGATAATCGCGCAGACATTGTCGTTGACATCGGTCTGACGATAGTAGGATGTCGCGTCCGCATCGTCGGGGACCAGCTCAACTTTTGATCCGACGCTCATCGATATCTGCCCGAAGGCTGTCAGGCCGGCGAGCAAGAGGCAGAGGGAGGTCAGCAGCTTTTTCATGGGGCTAGAGGGTTATGGCTTTCGCGCCCGAATTGTCCATGCCCGGCATCGTGAGCCCGACGGGCGCGCCTACGTAGGTCGGGTCGCAGACTACGTATTTCTTACCTTCGATCAGCAGGTAGTCTCCGCTTACTTCGCCGGAGAAGTTGACCGCCGTGGCAAGATGTCCAGGATAGTAGATCAGAACCACCGGCCGGCCTACGAGATCGCGGACGAGGCGCGAGAACAGGATCGAACGGTCTTCGCAGTCGGAGTACGGGTAGAATAGCGTTTCGTCGGCGAAGAACGCACGGTCGCGGCCCCAGACTTTGTTGTCGTATTCGTAGACAAAGGCGGTCTGGACGAAATTGAGCAGCAAGCTCGTCGCCTGGAAATCGTTCATTCCGGCTATCGCCTCGCGGAGCTTCGGATAGACGGACTCGCGGGCGACCATGCTCATCGGGGTGTTCGCATAGAAGCGCCAGCGGGTGATGCCGTTGTTGTTCGCGAATGACTCCGGATATCCGTTGTAAAAGTCGATAAGGTTCCGGTTAGAGCAGACGCTGACGCTTGCTGCCGGGAAGTCCCTGGCTTTCAGGGTCCGCGGCTCGCTAAGATTCGCTTCGAAGGCGTTTTCCTTCATCATGACCACAGACATGGGGACGGTTCCTTCGAGGCCCTTGCCCATCACATGGTAAGATCTGTCATCCGAGCCGTCGAAAAGGTAGCACCTCCGGTCTTCGATATTGACGAACGGGTATTTGTAGATGTCCTGGTCGGTGGGAACAAGTTTATGGAGCGACTTTTTCGAGTCCCTGGCCAGATACAGGCGGAAGCCGGACTGGGTAAGGATGTAGGTCTGCAGGACTACGGCCTCGGGGGCTGTAGCGCTGCCGTAAAGGGTCTCCGTAAACTTATCGACCACTTTCAGGTATGCCCAGTCGCAGAGCGAACGGTTCTTTTTCTGGGCCAGAAGGTCGACCAGCATATTGTCGTAGTCCGGACCGCAGAGGGTGTTCCAGAAGTCTGCGACTTGATTCTCCTCGACTCCGCTCAGGCGGGCCGGCGCAGGATGGCGGACGGAGAAAGGGGTTCCATAAATCGTGAACGAAGAGACTTCCTGCTCGGGGACTACGAGCTCCTCAATAGGATAGACGGGGGTAGGCTCGGGGACCGGAGCGGGAGCAACCGGCATCTCATCAATAACGATGGGTTTATCCTTCGGGGTGACATTCTTCTCCTCTTCCTTTATTACGACGGGAGGGATATTCTTGTCTTTGTTCTTCGGAACGGGGGTTGCCTTTTTGACGGATTTCTTTTCCCACGGCAGACGCATCGACTCCTCGAAGCGCTTGTTTACCGCTTCGCGCTGAGCCCTGAAGGTCTTTTCGACCCTCTCTGTCTGCTGTTTGAATTTCTTGTCGTTCTTATTGCGCAGGGCGTCGAACTTCGAGTCCTGAGCAATAGCGAAGAGGGGCAGAAGAAGTACCGCCACCAGTATTGCAATTATCCTTTTCATCGTTAATATAAGGAATAAAGAAGTGCGTAAGGGAAGAAGCAGATACCTAATCCCAAGCTTACTGTAGGGACCAGTCCAACCGGAGTGACCTGAATTCCGGCTCCAATATCGAACCAACTGAATTTATTGCTGTGCCAGCCAAAACGTGTACCGGCCTCGACTCCCATTCCTTCATACATATAACCGGCGCCGGCATACAGCTGCCAGTCGACTTTTCTATAATCCCAGGTAAGCCTCAAGACCGGTCCCGCCGAGAACGAAGTCTCTTCGTAATAAATAGCGTTCAGATACTTGATATAGTAACCAAGGTGTTTGCCGCACTGGGCATATTGGAGGCCGATCGCAAAGTCGTCGGGGACAAAGCCCATTTCATAATCAAGGAAATACTTGGCGAATTTATCCTCTTCCCAACCCCATTTCCAGTTGAAGAGGTGGACATCCTTTTTCATTGTAAGGTTCAGAGACGTTGTCTTAGCCTCGCGGATGAAGACCTCAGAAGATGCTTTCTTGTATCCGCTGTGGGTGGCGGTAACTGTGTATTTCCCCTCAGGAAGAGAGGTTGTGAAAGGAGAAAACTTCGTGATTGCGGCTTTACCTCCGGTGATATTTACGGTGGCCCCGGACACATTGCCGGTACTGACGCTCAGGAAACCGTCACCGGGGCCCTTTATCAGCGCTTTGGAGAGCGATACGACCTGACCCTCTTCGATCTCGACGGTGAACGGGTCGAGATGATAGCCGTCCAGCTTAAGCTCCACGGTATGCCGCCCGATCAGCATCTCCCGGCTGAAGGCCGTGGTCTTTTTGGTGTCTACTCCGTCGATGAAAACTCGCGCACGCGAGGGGCTCGAGGATATCTGGAGGCCGCCGTAGATGCCGACCGGGGCGTCGACCTTGATTTCGACTTCCTTGCCCTCGATCGTGCTGCCCTTGATTCCCTGGGCCTGAGAGTGGTGGGACGGCCTGGACGATTCGAGTTTGTAGGTAGTTCCGCCGCTGTTGAGCTTGACCCGAAGGCCGCTCTTTCCTGTAGCGATTATCTTGGTCGCGTCGCTGACGGTAAGGGTAGCGTCGGGGTCGTCGCAGACGCAGGTGACCCATCCGAACTGCGGACGGAGCTCCACTGTAGGCACTTCCTGAACCGAGCCGTCGCCGGGGATATCGATAGTGATCGGTTGGATATAGTAGTCTTCCTTCCGGAATTCGAGTCTGATACCCTGCCCGCGGCGAATCTTGTCCGACTTGGCGATGGGGGTTGTTCCAATCAGGCGGCCGTTGACATAGACCTCGGCACCCGAGGGCTCGGAATCGAGGCTAAGGTAATTGAAGGCCGGCTTAAGGGAGACTGAGACTTCGGGGGAATCGCCCGTGACCTCATACTTACCGGTAGCGGGCTC
>JAEESD010000067.1 GCA_016286145.1 Bacteroidales bacterium
GGTCTTCTTCTTCGAGGGTAGTTTCTCAGAGTACGAGGAGAATAAAAAGCAGCGTCTCGGCTCTGTTGAACCAAGGCGCTTCAAGTATCGCAAACTAACAGAATAGTTTACAGCGTCCTCTTGATTTCTACTATCTGGTAGGCCTCGATGATATCTCCTTCCTTGATATCGTTGTAACCGGCGATACCCATTCCGCATTCCTTTCCGGCAGCGACTTCCTTGACGGCATCCTTGCCAATCTGGAGCGATGAGAGTTCGCCAGTGTAGACCACGATACCGTCGCGGATGAGGCGCACCTTCGCTTTCTGGACCATCTTGCCGTCGCGGATGATACATCCTGCGATAGTACCGATCTTGCTGATCCTGAAGGTCTGCTTGACCTCGGCGGTAGCGGTGACTTCCTCTTTCTTCTCCGGCTCGAGCATACCCTCGATAGCATCCTTGAGTTCGTTGATGCAGTCGTAGATAATAGAGTAGAGTCGGATTTCGATTCCTTCCGTCTCCGCGGCCTTACGAGCCTCGGGAGTAGGACGTACCTGGAAGCCGACGATAACAGCGTCTGAAGCCTGGGCGAGAAGGACGTCGGACTCGGAGATTCCACCGACTGCTTTGTGGATCACGTTCACCTTTACCTCTTCGGTAGAGAGCTTGATCATACTGTCGGAGAGAGCCTCTACAGATCCGTCTACATCACCCTTGACGATGATATTGAGTTCCTTGAAGTTACCGATCGCAATACGGCGGCCGATCTCTTCGAGGGTCATATGTTTCTGGGTCTTGATACCCTGGATGCGGATAAGCTGCTCGCGCTTATTAGCGATGCTCTTCGCCTCCTTCTCGTCTGTCATTACGATGAACTTCTCACCTGCGGCAGGGGCGCCGTTCAGACCGAGGACGGACACAGGGGTCGAAGGACCGGCCTCCTGAACCTTCTGTCCGCGCTCGTTGAACATACTCCTTACCCTTCCGAAGTAGCTTCCGCACAGGATGCAGTCTCCGGTGTGGAGAGTTCCGTTCTGGACGAGAACGGTGGCGAGATAGCCGCGACCCTTATCCAGCGAAGATTCGATAACCGCACCCTGGGCGAGACGCTTCGGGTTAGCCTTGAGCTCGAGCAGGTCGGTCTCGAGGAGAACCTTCTCGAGAAGGGCCTCTACTCCGATACCGCTCTTCGCGCTGATTTCCTGACACTGGTACTTTCCTCCCCAGTCCTCGACGAGAATGTTCATCTCGGAGAGCTGACGGCGGATGGTATCCGAATTTGCGCCGGGCTTATCGATCTTGTTGATGGCGAAGACCATAGGGACACCGGCGGCCTGGGCGTGGTTGATAGCCTCAACGGTCTGAGGCATAACGGCGTCGTCCGCTGCGATGATGATAATTGCAAGGTCAGTCATCTGGGCACCGCGGGCACGCATAGCCGTAAAGGCTTCGTGGCCAGGAGTGTCGAGGAAGGTGATCCTGCGGCCGTCTTCGAGGGTGACGTGGTATGCACCGATGTGCTGGGTGATACCACCGGCCTCACCTGCGATAACGTTTGATTTACGGATGTAGTCAAGGAGGGAGGTCTTACCGTGGTCGACATGGCCCATGACCGTAATGATCGGGGGACGGGTCTCGAGGTCTTCCTCACGGTCGACTTCCTGCTCGTTCTCGATTTCCTCGGAAATCTCGGCGGTGACGAACTCGATCTTGTAGCCGAACTCTTCGGCAACGAGGACAAGGGTCTCCGCGTCGAGCCTCTGGTTGATGGACACCATCAGGCCCAGGCTCATACAAGCTCCGATAACCTTTACTACCGGGGTATTGTTCATAAGGGTAGCGAGATCGTTGACGGTCACGAATTCGGTAACCTTCAGGGTCTTGTTCTCCGCTGCCTGAGCCTCGAACTCTTCCTGGGCCTTCGCTGCCGCAGACTCCCTCTTTTCCTTACGATATTTTGCTCCGAAGTTATTCTTCTTACCCTCGTTCATCCTGGCGTAGGTCTCTTTGACCTGCTTCTGGATCTCGAGCTGCATCTTCTCCTGCTCGGCCTCAGTCATCGCGGGCTTGAAACGCTCGCCACGGTCGCGCTTGGAGCGCCCGCCGCCCTGGTTAGAGTCGGGCTTACGGTCGTTTGCACGGTTGTTGGTAGCATTCTGGCCGGCCTTGGCGATATCGACCTTCTGCTTGTTGATACGCTCGCGCTTCTTCGCAGGCTTTTTGTCGAACTGGCTGAGATCGATCTTGCCGACTACCTTGAGGGAGGCGCCTGCAGCTGCCGGGGTTGTAGCAGCTTCTACTGGCGCAGCCTCAGGCTTCGACTCCACGACGGGCTCGGGTTCGGGCTCCGGTTCCGGCTCGGGTTCCGGTTCCTCGACCGGTTCGGGCTCGGGCGCGACCACGGGCTCCGGCTCTGCAACCGGCTCGGGCTCGGCTACAGGTTCGGGCTCTGCGACGGGCTCGGGTTCGGGTTCCGGCTCCGGTTCGGGCTCTACTACAGGTTCGGGCTTGGGAGTTTCCTTCTTGTCGTTGATGAAGGTGTTGCTCTTGATGCTCACAACCTGCTCGATATCCTCTTCTTCAGCCTCGGCCTTGGATTTCTTGCCGCTGCGCTCAAGAATCTCGGATATCTTTATGTCGACCTGCTCCGCGGCCTTTTTAGCCTCGAGGTCCTTGCCGAAAGCTTTCGCTATCGAGGGCATCAGATCCTCGGAGACTTTTGCATTTGGATTTTCTTCAATGTCTACGCCCTGCTTCTGGAGGAAATCAACCAGGTCGCTGAGGCCGACATTGAACTGCCTCATAATTTTGTTGAGTCTAATTTCTGCCATATATAACCCCTAAAAATGAAACTTAGTCTTCAAACTCGGCCTTGAGGATTCTCATTACCTCCTCAACAGTCTCGTCTTCGAGATCCGCGCGCTTCGCCACGTCTTCAGGACTGATAGCGAGGACGTCCTTGGCGGTATCGCAGCCGATAGACTTGAGTTTGTCGATGACCCACTGATCGATTTCGTTTGCGAATTCGTCAAGGGCGACATCTTCCTCGTCCTGTTCTCCCTTCGCAACCTCACGCCAGACCTCGATCTCACGGTCTACCAGCATACCGGCCAGGGCGATGTTGCAACCTCCGCGGCCGATACCCTTGCGGACTTCGTCCGGCTGCATGAAGACCTTAACCTTATCGGAAGAGCTCTCGCCCATATCGATCGAAGATACCTTCGCGGGGCTGAGGGCGCGCTGGATAAGGAGCTGAGGGTTCTGGGTCCACTGGATAACGTCGATGTTTTCGTTGTGGAGCTCACGGACTATACCCATAATACGTCCGCCCTTGACTCCGATACAAGCTCCGATCGGATCGATACGGTCGTCGTAGGACTCGACCGCTACCTTGGCGCGCTCGCCGGGTACGCGGACAACCTTCTTTACGGTGATAAGACCGTCTGCAATCTCGGGAACTTCCTGCTCGAACAGTCTCTCGAGGAACTCGGGAGAAGTACGGCTCAGGATGATGTAGGGAGTAGTGTTGTTGCGCATCTCAACGGTCTTGATGATAGCGCGGACGGTATCGTTCTTCTTGAAGTGTTCGCCGGGGATCTGCTCGGACTTGGGGATGTGGAGTTCGTTTCCGTCTTCGTCGAGGATGAGAACTTCCTTGCTCCAGGTCTGATAGATTTCGCCGGTGAAGATCTCACCGATCTTCTCGGAGTACTTACGATACACGTTAGCCTTCTCGATGTCCATAATACGGCCCTGAAGATTCTGACGGATATTCAGGATACCGCGGCGGCCGAAGCTCTCGAGGCTGAGTTTCTTAGTATACTGATCGCCGATTTCGTAGTCGTCGTCGCCGCTGTCCGCGATAACCTGGTCGAGGGTCATCTCAGTATTAGGGTTTTCGACTGTCTCTACGATATCGAAGTTCTGGTAGATCTCGCAGGTTCCTTTGTCGACATTGATAATGACGTCGAAGTTGTCTGCGGAGCCATAGGTCTTCGCGATCTGTGTGAGGAACACGTCCTTGAGCACGCCCATCATCACCGGACGGTCGATGCTTTTCTCTTCCTTGAAGTCCTTGAAGGCATCAATCAGAGTCACTACTTTTTCTTTTTCCATTGTTTTATGTTATTCTTTTACTGTTTCCAAAAGCTTGTCCGCCTCTTCCGGGCTGAGGCCCAGAGAACTGACGGTGAGGGAATAGTCCTCGATATTGCGGTCGAACGCATCGAGAATAGCCCGATGTACGTACTCGCAGTCTTCGATATCGACCGAGCCCTGCTCTTTGTCGATAGTCACCTCAAAAACATTTTCATCGTCGTCGAAAAGCAGCTCGACGACCTTGCATCCTTTTTCTGCAGCTGCCTTGAGCAGCACCGCTTCGAATTCTGATCTGTTCATATCCTAAAAACAAAGATAGGCGGCCCTTTCGGCCTCCTATCTCTTTCACGGATGCAAATATAGCACTATTATTTCAATATGCAAATACTTTCAGGGCCTTCGTTGAAGAGCAGGTCCATCACCGAGAGGTTTCCTACAAAACCGAACTTCTGACGGAAAACCTGCCAGTATTCCCGGGTCTTAAGATAAGGCGCCTTCTTGGGATGGATGACATCCCTGAGGTCTTCCCCGTCGGGGCCGTCGCTCTTAAGGACTATGCCTATCTTTCGGCAAAAGAAATCAGTAATCCGGGAATTGAGTTCCCAGAGCGTCTCCGGCTGGGAATCCAGTATCGCAAAAAGCTCGTCACGGTAATACTCGAAGAAAGGCGAACTGTAGTAGGCGGTCTCGATCGCGTACTTAGTCCTGCGGACCCAGTCTGTGGAATAATCTACCCTAACTTCGCTAATCTTTCGACGTCCGTCGTGGACTATAGGGACGCGCAGATCCTCCACTCCGTTGGAAGTAAGGATCCTACACCTGTTGCGGTAAGTCTGCTTCTGATAGTTTTCGGAAGGGTCGATACGAACAGAGTACCTCGCCAGGACGGCAAAGTACTCTGTAGGGGGGAAGTATGCGCTCGAAAGCAACATACCTTATTCGATGGAGCCTTTCTCGGTAACGTCGTTGCCGCGGACGATACCGCGCTTCGAATTGCGGATGAAGTTGATGATCTCGAACTTCTCCGGAGTATCCGGGAAACCGGCCTCTACCTTGGCAAGGCCGTCGGTGACGTTGTTGCCCTGGTAGTAGATAGTGTCGTAGATGTCCTTGATGGTACGGATAGTGTCGGATTCGAAACCGCGACGGCGAAGGCCTACGATATTGACGCCCGCGTAGCAGATAGGCTCACGTCCACACAGCGAATACGGGGGGATGTCTTTGTTGACCTTGCTTCCGCCGCCGACCATCGCGTGTTTGCCGATGCGGGAGAACTGGTGTACCACGGTACTTCCGCCGAGGATGGCCCAATCGTCTACGTCTGTCTCGCCGGCGATTCCTACGTAGCTTACGAGGATGCAATGGTTACCGACCGTACAGTCGTGGGCTACGTGGACATAGGACATAATGAGGACGTCGTTTCCGATGCGGGTCACGCCCTTTCCGCTGGCCTTGGTTCCACGGTTGATGGTAGCGCATTCGCGGATGTTGACGCGGTCTCCGATTTCGACGTAAGTAACCTCACCGTCGAACTTGAGGTCCTGAGGGATGGCTCCCACAACGGCACCCGGGAAAACGGTACAGTCCTTACCCATCTTTACGTAAGAGAAGATGGTGGCGTGGGGGTATATCTTGCAACCGTCGCCGATCTCGACATTGTCGTCGACGAAGGCGTAAGGACCGATCTCGACATTGTCGCCGAGTTTCGCGCCCGGATGGACGGTGGCAAGGGGATGGATGTTGTTCATAATATCTTACTTAATCATTTGTGCGACTTTGGTGTTGATGCTGTGGCCTGGTTTGTAGGCTGTAACCTTAGCCTTCAGGAAACCGCCGCAAAGCCTGAGATCTCCGAGGAGATCGAGCATTTTGTGGCGCCCACACTCGTCCGGGAAACGAAGGTTTATG
This sequence comes from Bacteroidales bacterium, assembly GCA_016286145.1. Classification (GTDB taxonomy): domain Bacteria; phylum Bacteroidota; class Bacteroidia; order Bacteroidales; family UBA932; genus Cryptobacteroides. The sequence goes on from JAEESD010000067.1 coordinate 5,989, forward strand.
TGGTTGAGATAACCGCTCTCTGTTACCGAGAGGTGGGGCTGATGAAGAATGCGGCTGATGATGCGCATCCTGAGCTTGCTGACAGGTTTCTCAACTATTACAATTGCATTCCCGAGATCACCGCCTTTTACAAGGCCGGCCATCAACATTCCGAAGACTTCGTGGAGGAAGCAGAAGGTCCTGCAGGGAGCAATTTCCGTTGAGTAATCAATGGAAGGGTCCCATTTAATCGTCTGAACTCCAAGGACTTTGGAATTGAAATCGATCGTAGATTCGACAGAAAGCGACTCGGCGGGCTCTATCCTTATCCAGGAACCGGTCTTGGGGTTTTTATACTCCACTACCTCGCTCACCTCTATCCACTTCCTGTCTTCATCCTGCTCTACGGTTCCGTCCTTCATAAAGGCGTCTACGTAAGGCTTTGCGCTGCCGTCCAGAATAGGGACTTCCCTGTTGTTGATACGAACATACGCATTGTCTATACCGAGGCCGGTAAGGGCGGAAAGCAGGTGTTCTACGGTACTTACAGTCACACCTGCGCCGCTTATTGTAGTACTGCGGGCTGTCTTCGATACATTCTCAGCCACGGCATCTGCGTACGCTTCGTGACCGTGGACCTTGGGGAGGTCTGTCCTGATAAACCGTATACCGGTGTTAACCGGAGCCGGACATACCTGCATAACGGCATAGAGGCCGGTATGCAGACCCTTTCCCTCGAAAGAATAGATCTTAGATAGTGTGTGCTGTTTCATAAAAGTGGCGGCAAAGATAGGAAAACTTTTCGTTATTCCTCACCACTTTCCTTAAACTTTGCATAAGCACGCATAAAAGTAGTCCTCGGGATAGCCGGCATACCGAGCAGGACTTCCCCGCTCTTTCGGACATTGCCGATCACTCCGGCCTGGGCCGCCACGGTAGTGTGGGGCGCGAGTTTTATGTGGCCTACGACACCCGACTGGCCTGCAAGGATGCAGCCCTCGCCGATGATAGCGGAGCCGGCGATACCGCTCTGGCCTGCCATAGCGGTGTTCTTTCCTACCACTACGTTGTGGGCTATGAGGCAGAGGTTGTCTATCCTTACACCGTCTTCGATGATGGTGCTCTCCATCGGGGCCTTGTCTATAGTAGCGTTGGAACCTATCTCGACATCGCTGCCGATTATTACGTTTCCTACGTGTTCGATCTTCTTCCAGGAGCCGTCTGGCTGGAGGGCGTTGCCAAAGCCGTCATCGCCGATCACGCAGCCGGCGTGGAGGATAGTTCTGTCTCCGACTACCGTGTCTGAGAAGATATGCGCTCCGGGATAGATGATACACTTCTCACCGATCTTGACATTGTCTCCGATAGTTACATTGTCGAAGATTTTAGTGCAGTCCCCGATCTTTGTCTTCTTTCCGATTGTCACGAAATCGCCTATCCAGACCTTCTTTCCTATCTTAGCGCTGAAGGCGATACGGCAGCGGCCGCGGTGGCGCCTGAAGGATTTGTGCTGCGACTTGACATACTCGAGCAGATCTGCAAGAGCGCTGTAGGCGTTTTCTACCCTGACGAGGGTTGGAGTGACGGGCTCCTTAGGCTGGAAATCCTTGTTTACCAGGAGGATTGAGGCCTTGCTGGTATAGACGTAATGTTCGTATTTAGGGTTCGCGAAAAAACAGAGTTCGCCCGGTTTTCCATGTTCAATTTTTGCGAATGTAGTCGCTGTTGACTGCGGGTCGCCTTCTACAGTTCCTTTGAGAACTTCGGCGAGTTCCTTTGCTGTAAATTTCATTGTCTTATTAAAATCTCCAACCTATGGTTAGCAATGCGGCGCAGAGCAGCCTTCGCTGGCTGATGCGGGGAGAATAAACTGTTGAGTAATCTGAGTAGGGCTGGAAAACGGTTGACGGATAAAGGGTTCCCTTCACTGCGAAGTCCGCGAAGAACGAACCCGCAGGATTGAATCCAAGTCCGAGGGAGCCGCCCCAGATATAGTCCTTGTAATATTGAGCCTTGCCGGGAAGAGTCTTCCTGCCGAGGTAATAATCGTCGTTGTAGTCGTAGTAAGTAATTTCAGCTCCGGTAGCGTCCTGATAGTACTTTTCAGGAGTAGTTCTCATCGAGCCGCCAGCCCTGAGGACGAGCGCATTACCAACATTGAACTCGGTACCGAGACGGAAATTATGTGCTGCTCCGCTGAAGGCTCCGAGACGGGCATTGTCGTAGGCATACTCGTCATCATCACCTTCTACGCTGCGGAAT
>JAEESD010000068.1 GCA_016286145.1 Bacteroidales bacterium
CCCCGGCTGCTGCCCGCCCGCGACGGTCTCCTGATTACCTACGTAACTACCGTCTCGCTGGTTAAGTACCTTCAGTCCCACGGCATCGAAGCGAGGATAAAGTGGCCCAACGACATCTGGGTCGGCGACAAGAAGATCTGCGGCATCCTTATCGAGAATGTCCTTGACCGTCAGTTCGTAGAGGCCAGTATAATAGGAATAGGCCTGAATATTAATGAAGAGGGCTGGCCTGACTATCTGCCCAATCCCGTTTCCCTGAAGGATCTTACCGGCAAGGAGTATGATACACACGCCGAACTGGAGGCCTTCTATAAGATTTTCTGCCGCCACGCCGAGATGATACTGGGCGAAGACGGCAGAAAGCTGTTGCAAGAAGAATTTGAAAAGAGAGTCTTCAGGCTTCCTGAAGCGCTTTGATTACCGCAGCGGGATCTTCAGCACCGAGTACGGCGCTTCCTCCTACTACTACATCCGCTCCCGCTTCTGCGAGAGCCTTTACGTTTGAAGGGTTGACTCCCCCGTCTACCTCGATAAGGGTCCTGGCGCCCTTCCTTACTATCTCAGCCTTCAGACTGCTTACTCTGTCTATGGTCTCATAGATGAATTTCTGGCCTCCGAAGCCGGCGAACACAGACATCACCAGGATGAAGTCTGCCTTCCCTACGTATTTGAAGACCTTGCTGATCTTTACATCCGGGTTCAGGGCTACTCCTACCTTCAGACCCAGTTTGTGGGCCTGGCGGATAAAGCGGGCGGTCCTGCAGCCGGAGGCTTCGTAGTGGAAGCTGACCCAGCTTACGCCGAGTTCTTTGAGCTTCTCGAACCATTTGTCCGGATTTACGACCATCAGGTGTGCGTCCAGGGGCTTAGTCGCGATAGAGGCTATACCCTGAACGACCGGGAAACCAAACGAGATGTTGGGGACCAGGGTGCCGTCCATAATATCGAGGTGGATCAGGTCGGCATTCTGATCGACTACCCTCACATCTTTCTCGAGATGGAGGAAGTCTGCCGTAAGAAGTGATGGAGCTACTAACATTTTACTTGAAATTGACTACTACATCTTCCAGGTGACGGACGAATTTGTCGAGGCTGGCGAGCTCGAGTTTCTCTCCGGGGGCGTGGACTCCGCGAAGGGTAGGTCCGAACGAGATCATATCCAGATCGGGGAACTTTTCGAGGAAGAGACCGCACTCCAGTCCGGCGTGGATAGCAAGGACGAGGGGCTCGACTCCGAAACATTTCTTATAGGACTCGACACATACCTTGAGGATGTGTGAGTTGACATTGGGGTTCCAGCCGGGATACTCGCTGAGGTGGACCACATTAGCGCCACCGAGGGCGAGGGCGGCCTCTACCTTGGCTGCGGCGGCGCGGCAGGCAGCTTTAGAGCTGCTGCGCTGGCTGGTGCAGACAAGGACTTTGCCGCCTGAGAGGTCGGTATGGACCGCGGCGAGGTTGGTCGAGGTCTCGACGAAGTCTTTGATGTCCTGGCTCATCGCTAGGACGCCGTGGGGGCAGGCATACAGGGAGGCGACTATACGGCAGGTACTGTCTGCGTCCATTGCTTCCTCGGCCTCTGCCGCTGAGGTGTTAAAGACCAGGCCGGGGTCGGTTGTATGGTATTCGTCTGCGATGATGCTGCCGAATTCCGAGAAGGCAGCCTTAAGGGCTGTGGCGCCATCGACCGCGACTATCGCGCTGCTCTCGCGGGCGATGGCGTTGTGTTTTCCGCCGCCGTCCAGGCAAACGAGCCTGAGGCCGGAGCCGAGCTGGGAATAGAGGAAGCGCAGAAGGAGCATCACGGTGTTTGCCCTGCCCTTGTTGATGTCATCGCCGCTATGGCCTCCTCGACCGCCGGAGATAGTGAGCTTAAGGATCTCGCGCGCGCCTACGGGCTCGCTCGCGAAACTATAGGTAGCTTCGGTAGTAACTCCGCCGGCGCAGCCTATAAACATCTGGCCTTCGTCTTCGGAATCGAGGTTGATAAGAGTCTTACCGCTGAAAAAGCCCGGCTTCATAGCCTCGGCTCCGTCCATCCCCGTCTCTTCGGAGATAGTGAAGATACACTCGAGCGGGCCGGTTTTGTCTTCGCTCTCGAGAAGGGCAAGACAAGCGGCTATTCCTATTCCATCGTCTGCGCCCAGAGTCGTTTCTTTAGCTATCATCCAGCCATCTTCGATGACGTACTCAATAGGATCCTTGAGGAAGTCGTGTTTTGATCCTGCAAGCTTTTCGCAGACCATGTCCTGATGGGCCTGGAGTACGAGGGTCGGGACGTTTTCCTTCCCGGGGGCGGCGGGCCTGCAGATGCAGACGTTGCCTATTTCATCTCGCTTAGCCTCAAGGCCGTGCTGCTTCGCCCAATCGAGCAGCCACTGGGTGATGGGCTCTTCGTGTCCCGACTCGCGGGGAATACGGGTAATCTCCTTGAATATCTCAAGGACTCTTTTTGCATCCATAGAAGAAAATTATATTTCGACAGGGGCGAGTATGCCCTGAAGGTCAGTGACATACTTCTTGAAGATCCTGTCTGTTGACATCAGATCAGAGACGATGTTGCAGGAATGCAGAACTGTACTGTGATCCTTGCCGCCGGTTTCCGCTCCGATCGAAGAAAGGGAGCAGTTGCTGATAAGGTTGCGGCAGAGGTACATCGAAATCTGGCGGGCCTGCACTATCTGGCGCTTGCGTGAGTTGGAGATAAGGTCTGCGTGGGTAATCTTAAAGTACTCGCAGACGGTATCCTGGACTTTTGCAATGCTGATTTCGTTTGTACTTTCACCCACTATCTTGTCTACGATGCTGCTTGCGAGCTCGATAGTACAGTCTTTGTGGGTATAAGTAGCATAGGCCATCATAGAGATCAGGGCTCCCTCGAGCTCTCTGAAGTTATTCTTGACGTTGATGGCGATATGGTTCAGAACATCTTCGTCTACGGGGAGACCCTCCTGGAGGCAGCGCCTGCGAAGCATAGCCAGACGGGTAGCGAAATCGGGGTGTCCCAATTCGACCGAAAGGCCCCACTTGAAGCGCGAGAGCATCCTCTCTTCGAAGCCGGCCAGATCCTTAGGGGCGCGGTCGGAGGTAAGGATGAGCTGCTTACCGTTTAGATGGAGGTGATTGAAGATGTTGAAGAATGCGTTCTGGCTGCCCGTTCCGATCAGATCCTGGATGTCGTCTACGATGAGGACATCTATCTTCATATAGAACGCGAGGAAGTCTGTCAGTTTGTTCCTGACGCTTGTTGCGTCCATATACTGGGTTTTGAACTCGTTTCCGGTAACATACAGGACCGTAAGATCAGGGTACTGTTCCTTAACGGAGTTACCCACCGCCTGAGCGAGATGAGTCTTACCGAGACCGGAACCGCCGAAGATAAAGAGCGGATTGTACGGGGTAATACCAGGTTTTGAGGAGATATCTTTACCTATAGAAATACCGAGCTTGTTACACTCGCCCTCGATGAGGGTGCTGAAGCGGTAGGCGGGATTGAGCCTGGGATCTATCTGAATCCTCTTAAGGCCGGGGAATACGATAGCGCTCGGATTGCCGGACGAAGTATAAGAAGGAACAGAGACGGGTTTGTTCTGGGCTGCGGCGCCCTCCGCGCCTGATAGGGTGATGGACTGCTGACCCTGGACCGGGCGGACCCTGTACATCAGGCGCGCCCCGGCGCCGAGCTCCCTGCGGAGAGTCCTGCAAAGGATGTCGATGAAGGCGCTCTCGAGATAGCTTCTATAGTAATCTGTAGGGACTTCGATAGTCAGGGTACTGTCCACAAGAGAAACAGGCCTGATAGGTTTGAACCAGGTCTCGTACTGTTGGGGCTCTATGTTCTGCTCGATAATGCGCAGACAGTTCTCCCACACTTGAATGTGTTTCTCTTTTTCTATCATTTATGATTGAGGTAAAGATTCTCCTTACCTGACAATAAGTCGGATTGCAAATGTGGGGGAAAAATTCTTAACAAAAAATATTTTTTGATATTGTTTATTAAAAATTTTTGGCTTAAATTAATCAAAAGCGCCGGCCAAAATTTAAGGCCCTCATTTTGCTGTAAATCAATCTTTTACAGAGTTTACATATGTGTAAGTGATTGATTTTCTTGCCTATTATAATTTAGAAATATTCTAAATAATGGAATCTGTCTAATTGACTCTGCTTACGGAACCTGACTCAATTTTTACCAGGAAACAGTCGGGGTACTTACGGGCAATTTCTGTCAATTTTCCCCTCGCTTCCTCCTTAGAATCGCATATCGCGATTACATGTCTATACAGCTTACCGTTGGAGGTCTTAATTATCAGGGGTTTATACCCAAGAAGGCGGCTGTCTCCCTGCGGGAGTTCCTTGCTGAGGGTCGCTATCTGGACTCCGTATTGGACAGAACTATTACTCTCCTGCTGGGGAGGAGTTGAGGGTTTTTCCACAGTAGCAGGCTTAGGCTCCTGCGGAGTAACGGTCTTCGCGGGGGTCTCCGGCTTACTGACCATCATAGAATTGTCGTAGTCTGTCTTATAGGCCTTGAAGGCTTCGTACAGACACTCGGCGATGTTGTCCCTGCTCTTTTCCTGCTTCAGGACTGCGAGGTCCTGTTCATTGCTGATGAAGCCGAGCTCCACGAGAACTGAAGGCCTACTGGTTTTCCACAGTACGTAGAAGGGATCCTGGCTGACTCCCCTGCTGTTTTTGATAGGACCGCCGGCCAGCTTGTCACCTATTATCTGAGCGAACTGGATGCTCTGTTCGAGATAGGCGCTCTGCATCATAGTCATAAATATATAGGACTCGGGGTCTTCGGGATTGAAGCCCGCTGTAGCTGGGTTGTAGTCGTCGTCCAACATAATTACGGAGTTTTCCCTCTGGACCATCGCGAGGTTCATCTTGTAGAGGTCAGTTCCTTTTTTATGTGATTGGCCGAGGACGTGAACCGAATAACCATTAGCCACCGTACCGGCAGAAGAATTGATATGTACGGAAATAAACAGGTTCGCTCCGGCTTTGTTTGCGATTTCGGCACGGTCATTGAGGGTAACGAAATGATCGGTGCTGCGCGTCAGGATCACTTTGACATCGGGATACCCTTCGCGGATCTTCTCCGCAAGGGTCTTGGCTATATCCAGAACGAAGGTTTTTTCGTATGAGTTGCCGTCCTTGCTTACTGCTCCGGGATCTTTTCCTCCGTGTCCCGGGTCGATGACGACGGTCGAAAGACTCAGACGGTCCTCGCAGAGGCCCGCCAGAGAGAAAGCCAGAAGGAGTATAAGCGAAGTCAGGATGCGTCTCATCGTTGATAACTTGGAAATAAAATAGTATATTTGCGGCTCTACAAAAATAGCAATTTTGCGCAATAAAAGCATCCACATACTGATGATTCTTTTCACCCTGCTGATACTCGGCGGAGTGGATGCGTACGCGCAGAGGCGCGCGGAGCGCAAACCCCTGGCCGGCGGCGCCCGTCCTAAGAAGGAGGCTGCCCCGCCGGACTCGGTGGAGCTAGCGAGGCGCGACTCGCTCCACAGAGCGGATTCCCTGTTCAGGGTGGACTCCCTGAATATGCTTAAGAACAGCTCCCTTACTCAGCCGGCTTTCTCTACCGCCCGAGACTCTATCGTAGAGGTCTTTACCAACGGTAACCGTAAGATCTTTTATTACGGAGACGTTACCGTAAAGTATCAGGATATCACCCTCAAGGCCGAGCGGATGGAGTATGACCTTAATACCGGAATCTGCTACGCCCACGGCGTCCTGGATACCCTGACCGGAGAGTGGAAGGGCCGGCCGGTGATGACCCAGGCCGGAAAGACCTACAATATGGCCGAGGTGAAATACAACTTCAACAACCGTAAGGCCAATATCAAACAGGTTATTACCTCCGAAGACGACGGTCTCCTCCACGGCGACCACGTCAAGATGATGCCCGACCGCTCGATTAACGTTGACCACGGAAAGTATACCGTCTGCGACCTGGAACACCCCCATTACTGGATGGAACTTTCGGTAGCGAAGGTTGTAACCAAGCCTACCCGAAAGACGGTTTTCGGCCCGGCCCACCTGGTAGTTGCAGACGTACACCTCCCCTTCGTAGGAATCCCCTTCGGCTTCATCCCCAAGCGCCCTGAAAGGGCTACCGGTCTTCTGATGCCGACCTTCGGCGAGGAGACCGCCCGAGGCTTCTATATGAGGGACGGAGGTATGTACTTCGTTTTCGGCGACTATCTGGACCTGTCCGTGACTGGAGACTACTACACCCTCGGATCGTGGGCCCTCGATATCAACTCGCGCTACAAGATCAACTATAAAGCCAACGGTTCATTCTCTCTGACCCTGTCCCACGACCAGGTAGGCGAACAGGGCTCGCCGGACTTCGACAGTTCGGGAAACTTCGGCCTCAGGTGGCAACACTCCCAGGACAGCAAGGCCCATCCGGGTACTTCGTTCAGCGCTTCGGTGAACTTCTCCAGTCCTAAGAACAGCAAGTACAACTCCCACTCTGTAAACGAAGCTCTCCAGAACCAGATCTCATCTTCGATCTCGTACGCCCACAACTGGGGCGGAAAGATCAATCTTTCCATCAACGCCCTCCACAGCCAGAACTCGCGAGACAGTTCCTATGCCTTCACCCTGCCTAATATCTCCCTTTCGGTAAGTACCTTCTACCCCTTCAAGAAAAAGAACCGAGTAGGTAAGGAAAAGCCCTGGGAAAAGATATCCTTCGGTTACAGTACCTCGCTCCAGAACAAGATTAACTTCAAGGCGAGCGAGTTTAAGGAAGAGTTCGGAACTCAGGCCTTTACGGACCGTTTCAAGAACGGTATGAACCACAACTTCAATATAGGCCTGCCAAGCTTCCAGCTCCTCAAATACCTTAACTTCAACCCTTCGGTAAGCTACGGTCAGAACTGGTTCTTCAGGGCCAGCGAGGCCGTCTATGATCCGGAGACAAACAAGACGGAACTGGTCCAGGGCGATGCCTTCGGCCATTTCGGAATAACCCAGACCTATTCCGGGTCGGTATCGATGAGTACCCGCCTCTATGGTATGTTCAACTTCGGGCGCTACAGTAAGGTCCAGGCGATAAGACACGTCATTTCGCCTTCGGTCAGTATGTCCTTCAGCCCTGAGAAAGGAACGTACGCCAACGGATGGAGAACCCTCAGTTATACAGACAAAAACGGCGAGGCAAAGGAGTACGAATACAACATCTACCAGGGCCAGCTGGGCTCCTACCCCGGTAAAGGAAGAAGCGCGACCGCATCTATCTCTATAGGAAATAACCTGGAGGCTAAGGTCCGCGATCCTTCAGACAGTACCGGCAAGGGCAGTAAGAAGGTGAAGCTGCTGGACCAGCTCAACTTCTCTACCAACTACAACTTCCTTGCAGACTCCTGCAAGATGGGTAAGATAAGCGGCTCTATGTCTACCAACCTTTTCGGAAAGGTCAACATCAGCGCCAGCGCCGGATTCGAGCCCTATGCCGCCAAAGTTATCAACGGTAGGCTCTATCAAAGGATCAACAGATACGCTTTCCAGGAAGGCCAGGGTCTTGCCCGCTTTACCAACGCATCCGCTTCCGCATCCTATTCCATCTCCGGAAAGGGCGCGATAAACGGAAATGACGGACGCGAAGACAGCAGCAGCCCTGCAGACTACTATCAGAGGATTTACTATCACCCGGTAACGGGCGAGTATGTCCCCGGAGGATGGCTGTACTATACCAATCCCAATGTACCGTGGTCCGTTAACTTCAACGTTAACTTTAACTGCACCCGCGCGCCTCTGTACGACAAAGATCTCGACAAGCTCATATTCAAGAATACCTATACATCCACTCTGGGTATGAGCGGAAACATCAAGCTTACCCCCAGGATGTCTATCAATGCATCATCCGGATACGACTTTATAGCGAAGAAGATAACGACTACTCAGATCAGCGCTACCTACGATCTCCACTGCTTCAATATCGCAGTGTCGTGGGTCCCGCTGATAACGAC
>JAEESD010000069.1 GCA_016286145.1 Bacteroidales bacterium
AGGGAGCGGAGCCACCTCTGGATGAAGCGCCTCAGACGGCGGTCTCCCAGACGGTTCCAGACCCTGTCCTTGAAGGTATTGTACTTTCCGCTGGAGGTAACGCGGAAAAGGCTCTGATGAAGGCCGCCTATAGCTTTGTCTATAGACTGATTGTTGTCGTTAAGGACTATAAGGATGTTGGCCTTGCTCGTTCCGGCATTGTTCAGGGCCTCGAAGGCCATGCCGCCGGACAGGGCGCCGTCGCCGATGAGCGCTACGCTGTGGGCGTCGGAGCCCTGGAGGGCGAACGCCTCCGCATAACCGAGGGCGGCGCTTACCGAGTTCGAGGCGTGTCCGACACCGAAGGCGTCGTACTCGCTCTCGGACATTTTCGGGAAGCCGCTCACGCCCTCTTTAGTGCGGAGGTGTTTGAACGCTTCCTTGCGACCGGTAAGTATTTTGTGGGCATAGGCCTGATGTCCTACATCGAAGATGAGCTTGTCTGTAGGGGCATCGTAGACGTAGTGAAGGCCTACGATAAGCTCTACCGCGCCGAGACTGGAAGCGAGATGTCCGGGGTGTTCGGAACACACCTCAACCATATATGAACGGAGCTCAGAACACAATTGTCTGAGTTGGTCCATGCTGAGCGCCTTGATATCTGCAGGCGAATTGATGCTGTCCAGTATGCGGTCCATCGAAGTACAAATGTAACACATTATTTTGACTTTTCGCCCAAAAGGGAGTATCTTAGCACTCTGTTGGTTGAAATCAAATAATCCTTCAATATGTCAGAAAAAGTACAGAAACTGATGAACGACAACCCCGTTGCGAGGTGGTCGGTCCTTATTCTCGTGGCGTTGATGATGTTCTTCGCCTACATGTTCGTGGACGTGATGTCCCCGCTTAAATCACTGGTAGAGAGCAACCTCGGCTGGAGCAGCTCCGTGTTCGGCAAATACGCAGCCTCTGAGTACATCCTTACCGTGTGCGGCTTCCTCATCATTGCCGGAATCATTCTGGATAAGCTGGGAGTACGCTTCTCCGGTATCCTTTCCGCAGGTCTGATGGTTTTCGGCGCCGGAATCAAGTTCATCGCCGTAAGCGACTGGTTCCAGACTACCGCCTTCGCCGGCTGGCTGAACGGCTGGTGGGTCGAGATGCCCGCAAGCGCGAAGCTCGCCGCCCTCGGCTTCATGATCTTCGGCTGCGGCTGCGAGATGGAAGGAACAAATGTTTCGAAGATCCTTGCGAAGTGGTTCAAGGGTAAGGAGATGGCGCTCGCGATGGGCCTTGAGATGGCTATCGCCCGCCTCGGAGTGTTCGCCGTTATGTGGATCTCTCCGCTTATCTCCTCCAAGTTCGGCGGCTCGGTGATGGCTCCGATGGGTTTCTGCGGTGCCCTGCTCTGCATCGGCCTCATCAACTTCATCATCTTCGCCTTCATGGATACGAAGTTCGACAAACAGCTCGTTGCGGCCGGGATGGCTACCGAAGAGAAGTCACCCGAAGACGAGTTCCATGTCAGCGACCTTGGAGCGATCTTCAAGAGCAAGATGTTCTGGATCGTGGCCCTTCTCTGCGTTCTTTACTACAGCGCGATTTTCCCGTTCCAGCGTTATGCTCCCAACTTCCTTGAGGAGACCCTAGGAATCGATCTCGACTCCGCAGCCCGTCTGTTCAGCGTGTTCCCCATCCTCGCGATGGCCCTTACTCCCCTTCTGGGAATCTTCCTCGACCGAGTAGGAAAGGGCGCATCGATGTTGATGCTCGGCGCTGTTATCATGATAGTCTGCCACCTCAGCTTCGCTTTCCTGCTTCCTATCTTCCCCAGCAAGACCCTCGCGCTGATTCTTATCGTTACACTCGGAGTCAGCTTCTCGCTGGTGCCGGCGGCCCTTTGGCCTTCAGTACCTAAGATTATCGATGAAAAGATTCTGGGAAGCGCCTACTGCCTTATCTTCTGGGTTCAGAACATCGGCCTCTGCCTCGTTCCCGCCCTTATCGGTTCACTCCGCGAGAGCACCGGCGGCTACACCATCCCTATGATAGTCTTCTCGAGCTTCGGCGTACTGGCCTTCCTGTTCAGCATAGCCCTGAAGATCGAAAACCGTAAGAAGAACTACGGTCTCGAGCTGCCTAATATTAAGAAGGAAGAGGAAACTACGCCTTCAGAAAATCAATAGCCCCGAAGACTCCAAGAGACAGAGCGAGCATGATGGCGCCGGCGAGGAGAACTCCAGCCATTACCGCTATTACGCTCTTCTTGAAGTCCATATTGAGGAAACTAGCGGCGAGAGTGCCGGTCCAGGCGCCAGTACCCGGGAGCGGAATTCCAACGAAAAGGAGCAGTGCGATATAAAGACCCGCATTGCCCTTTTTTTGGAGTTTGTCGCTTCCCTTAACTCCCTTGCTGATACACCAGCGGCAGAATCCGCCGATAATCTTTTTGTCCTGACCCCACTCGAGTACCTTGCGGGCGAAGAAGAAAATGAACGGGACAGGGAGCATATTGCCGATTACGGAGATTATGATTGAAGGGACTATAGGAAGACCCACTCCTACGGCATAGGGGATGGCACCTCTGAGTTCAATCAGCGGGACCATCGAAATAAGGAAAACTATAAGATATTTCTTCATACTGAACTGGCGCAAATATAGGAAAAATTACTAACTTGCACGATGCTTCGGCACGTTGCCGGGGCGCTAATACTAACAACACAACTATTATGTCACTGAACAAAGTAATGCTGATCGGTAACGTTGGAAGAGACCCGGAAGTACGTTACCTCGATGGAAACTCTCAGAGCGGCACTAAAGTCGCTACCTTCACACTCGCAACCAGCGAGCGCTACAAAGACCGTAATGGAGAACTTCGCGAAAACACTGAATGGCACAATATCGTCTGCTGGCGAGCCAATGCAGACGTTGCAGAAAGGTTCATACACAAAGGAACGCAGTTATATATCGAAGGAAGACTCCGTACCCGCAGCTATACTGATCCTCAGGGTGTGAAAAAGTACACAACCGAGATTCAGGTAGACGTACTCCAGCTTCTTGGAAGGCGCGAGGACAGCGAGGCCGCGGCCTCTCAGGGCGGCTACTCCGCTCCCGCCCAGCCGGCGTACTCAGCTCCGGCTCAGCCCGCCCAGCCTGCGTACTCAGCTCCCGCAGCCGCCCCTGCCGCCGCGGCTCCTGTCGCCCCGGTAGACGAAGCTCCTGCCGACGACCTCCCGTTTTAACAATTAGAGGCGTGTTCCGCAACGCCCTGGTTATCAATCAGTTATCAAAAACGATGTATCTCGAAATAGATACATCGTTTTTTGTAAGTCGCTGTCAATAAGCGAGTTGCGAAACACGCGCTACTTCACGGTGTCCAGAAGACCGGCCATCTGGGCGAAGATAGCAGAAGGGGCGTGGCCTTCAGAATCGACAAAGATGTCATAGATTCCCTTTGACGAGGAGGCGCAGCCTATCTTGAAGACGGCCTTGGAGGCTGACGCACAGAATTGCGCCGTAAAGTTATCGGACGGGAGCAGATTGATGAAGAGCTGCTCGCCCAGATCTACCCTCGGAGTTCTCTTGTTCTTGCGGGGCATTCCGAACCAATTTACATTGCGGCGCCCAAGCATATAGGCTCCTTTCAGCGCGACCGGCTTCTTCGCCGGGCTAAGCGCGAATATCTCGGCCCTTATCCCCTTCCCCGAAAAATACTTAGCGACTGAATCTACCAACGATTGGGCCCCCTTCCATTCAGCATCCAGCAGTACGGTAGCTACGCGCACCTTTGAGAGGGGCGTAAAACCGGTAGGGACCTTAGATTTGTGGATTCTAAGGGCCAGGAAACGGGCTATGCTGACAAGGGGATTCATTTAGTATTCGCTGCGATAAGTTCGCGTATTTCTTTTTTGGCGTCTCTCCAACGCGGGATATCGATCTTAGTTCCTACTACCTCAACGACCTTCGCTGCGATGATGGAACCGATTTCTCCACATACGCGAAGGGGCATTCCGAGCGAATGGGCATACAGGAAGCCAGCCGCATAGGTATCTCCGGCCCCGGTTGCGTCCACGGGATCGGCCGGCCATGGGGCTATGAAATGCTGCTCATCGCCCGACTTGACGTACGAGCCGTCCTTACCGACCTTGACCACGGCGATACGGCAGTGCTTCGAAATCTCGTCCAGCGAGGCCTGGGCGTCCGGGAGTTTTGTAAACGCGCGGGCTTCGGTCTCGTTAGCGAAAACGATGTCTACGTAGCGGTCGACGATGTCGTGAAGGAAAGTCTCGTTGCTCTCGACTACGTTGTACGAGGCCATATCGAGCGAGATGATACATCCCGCGGCGTGGGCCAGCTCGACCGCCTTACGGATGAGGGCCTGATTCTGGACGAGGTAGCCTTCGATATGGAAATAATCATAGCCCTCGAAATACTCGGGCTTAAGGTCCTCCGGACCAAGGTCGAGCGCGGCGCCAAGGTAGACGGCGAAGGTACGCTCGGCGTTACCGCCGCTGACGAAGACCATCGAACGGCCGCTGGACTTCTCGCTCTTAAGGAGCATAGTCTTCACTCCGTACTGTTCCTGGTCGCTCTTAAAGAGAAGGCCCAGCTCGTCCTCGCCTATCTTCCCGATGAAGGAAGAGGGCATCCCGAAAATTGCAGTACAGGTAATTGTATTAGCGGCGCTGCCCCCGGCGACGTACTTTACGCCCAACGGCTTGAGGGCCTGCCAGATCCTGTCGCCGGTCTCCATATCGACGTGTTGCATACTGCCTTTCGGCAGATGATACTGTTTCAGGAGAGTGTCGTCCGGCAGGACAGCCAGGATATCCGTAAGGGCATTTCCGATTCCGAGGATGGATTTCATACGCGTCTTGTTATCACACAAATATAACAAATAATGCTTATCTTTGCGTCCGCAATGGCAAAAAAAGCGCTTAAAATACTAGAGTACATCCTCCTGTTTGGACTGGGTGTCGTATTGGTCTGGTTCGCCCTCAGGGGAATTGACTGGAAGGTGTTCGTAGATAATCTCCACACAGTCCGCTGGGGATACGTAGCCCTTTCGGCCCTGGCCTGCCTGTGTGCCCTGATCCTTCGCGCGGAAAGGTGGAAGGATATGCTTCTGCCCCTGAGCCCGTCGGCCACCTTCATCAAGGCCTGGGATGCCAACAACCTGGGCAACCTCAGCTACCTCGTAGTAGCGGGCAGCGGAGATTTTGTCAGGACCGCAGGAGTTACCAACAAAGACTTCACCTACGATAAAGCCTTCGGAACCGTCCTGATGGAAAGGGCCTGGGACTCGTTTATGGTGATAGTAGTGACCGTACTTGCAATAGTCTTCAAGCAGGACGCAATCGTCACCTTCCTCAAGGACTCGGTCCTGAAGCCGGCCGCAGGAAGGCTTTCCCTCAAGCTTTGGATTATCCTCGGCGTGTTGGTACTCGCGATTGTCGTATTCTGCGTCCTTATCTATAAACTTCGCGACAAGAGCAAGTTCTTCGGCAAAATAGCCGAGTGGCTCAAGGGTGTGTTCGACGGCCTCAAGGCCTTCCTTGTGATGGACCGCAAGGGCCGCTTCGCCATCTACACCCTGCTTATCTGGTTCTTCTACGTAGCGATGTGTCAGTGCGTTTTCTGGGCGATGCCAGGGCTTGAGGGCTTGACTTTCGCAGACGCGCTCTTCCTTTCTGCCATCGGCAACTTCGCAACTATAGTCCCCGTCCCCGGCGGAATGGGCGCATTCCACTACCTGATCGCCCTGGCGATGAGCCAGATCTATGGCTTCGGCTGGGAGGTCGGAATTCTTTTCGCCACCCTTACCCACGAAAGCCGCACGATCCTTCTCGTCGTCCTCGGCGCCATCTCAGCCGGCGCGGTCGCAATCCGAAGGGGAAAACGCAAAGCAGCGGAGACAACAGAAAAGGGCACCGAATAACGGCGCCCTTTTTTGTTGTGATCCCGGCGCGACTCGAACGCGCGACCCACAGCTTAGAAGGCTGTTGCTCTATCCAACTGAGCTACGGGACCATCCCACATTTGGTGCGCAAATATAAGGCAAAATTTTCAATTAATGCTTATCTTTGACCTTGATATGTTCACCATCATAGAGAAAGATATGCTGACCCCCACCATCTGCAGGATGGTAGTCAGCGCCCCGAGAATAGCCAAATCGGCAAAACCCGGACAGTTCCTGATCGTAAGGAACGACGAAAAAGGAGAAAGAGTTCCCCTCACAATAAGCGATTACGACCCTGAAAAGGGTACTGTAACTATTGTTACACAAAAGATCGGAGTCTCCAGCGCTGAGATTATCGCCCGCGAGCCCGGCGAGGCTTTCGCAGACGTAGTGGGCCCTCTCGGAAAGGCCTCCGACCTCTGCGAACTCCCGGACGAGGAACTCCGAAAACTCAGCATAGTCTTCATCGCCGGCGGAGTAGGAACCGCCCCGGTTTACCCGCAAGCAAAGTGGCTCAAAGAACACGGAGCCCACGTCGAGGTAATTATCGGCGCTCGCAACGAAAGCCTTCTTATCTACACTAAAGAGATGGCTCAGGTCTGCGACGAACTCCACCTCTGTACGGATGACGGCTCTCTGGGCTTCAAGGGAGTCGGAACCGCGATGCTCGAAAAACTGGTAGCCGAAGGAAAGCGATTCGATCGCTGCATCGCCATCGGCCCCATGATCATGATGAAGTTCAGCACCCTCACCTGCATCAAGCTCGGAATCCCGGTAGTAGTCAGCCTCAATACACTGATGGTGGATGGTACCGGAATGTGCGGCGCCTGCAGGGTCAGCGTAGGCGGAAAGACTAAATTCGCCTGCGTAGACGGGCCGGAGTTCGACGGCGCGCTGGTAGATTTCGACGAAGCGATGCGCCGCCAGGGCCAGTACAAGGCAGAAGAAACCCAGGACAAAGAAAAATACGGATTCTCACTATGATCACTGAAAGGACTAAAGTACGCGAGCAGGATCCTCAGAAGAGAGCCCGCAATTTTGAAGAAGTAAGCCTCGGTTTCAATCTCGAAGAGGCTCAGAAAGAGGCGGCCCGTTGCCTCCATTGCAAGAACCCGCGCTGCGTAGGAGCATGCCCGGTAGGAATCGACATCCCCGGCTTCATCGAGCAGATCAAGGCCGGCGACATCAAGGCCGCCGCTGGAGTAATCGCGAAAGACTCCTCGCTGCCCGCCGTGTGTGGTCGCGTATGCCCGCAGGAAACCCAGTGCGAGGGCAGCTGCATCCTCGGAATCAAGGGCGAGAGCGTCGCGATTGGCAATCTCGAACGCTTCACGGCCGACTGGTGCCGCGAAAACGGCTACAGCGCCGAAGCGACCGATATCGAGAAGGTCGGCAAGGGCGAGAAGGTTGCCATCATCGGCTCAGGCCCGGCCGGTCTTGCGTGCGCCAGCGACCTGGCGAAATGGGGCTATGACGTTACCATCTTCGAGGCCCTGCATAAAATAGGCGGAGTCCTCGTTTATGGCATCCCCGAATTCCGTCTGCCCAAAGACAGCGTCCTGCAACACGAAATCAACGAAGTCCTGAAGCTCGGCGTGAAGATCGAGACCGATGTCATCATCGGCAGGACAGTCACAATAGACGAACTCTTCGACAAAGAGGGCTTCAAGGCCGTCTTTATAGGAACGGGCGCCGGCCTGCCTAAGTTTATGGGCATCCCCGGAGAGAACCTCAACGGCGTCTTCTCCGCAAACGAATTCCTTACGCGAAACAACCTTATGAAGGCCTACCGCGACGACTACCTCACCCCTATCCACGCCGGCAAGAAAGTCTGCGTAGTAGGTGGAGGAAACGTTGCGATGGACGCGGCGCGTACGGCGCTCCGCCTCGGGGCCGAGGTCCATATCATCTACCGCCGCACGGAGGTGGAGCTCCCCGCGCGCCGCGAGGAAGTACACCACGCCCGCCAGGAAGGCATCGTCTTCGATATGCTTA
>JAEESD010000070.1 GCA_016286145.1 Bacteroidales bacterium
CCTTGATGTCGCGTTTGTGGGCCTCGGGGATAATGTCTTTAAGCGCATCGCCAGAGCCTCCTGTATAGTTCGCATACATGTTTCCCTGCTTCGCGCTAGTGTAGGTTGTCTCGCGGACGAGGACATCGCTGTCCCATGCGGCTTTAGTAGCCGCCCAGGAGCATACGAAGAGGGTGTTGAAATTGAGCTCCGCCATCAGATCCAGCGACGAACAGACGTTACTGTAGCTGAGGAAGGAGGTAGTGTGTGAGGGCGAAGGGAGGAAAAGGCCGCGTACCGCGACTTGTTCGGCTATGGAAGAGGTAACAGCGATCTGAGCCGCTGCCCCGTCTTCGGGCCTGAAAAGGAAAATCTTCGCTTTTTTGGTAAGATCGAAGGTGCTGCCGCTCTCGGGATCGGCTGTAATGCCTTCCGGGAGAGTATATTCGAGCACCACTTCGCTCATCCCTGCGCCGAAGGGGAAGAGGATATTGACCTCCCCTTCCCCGATACTAATTTCGGCTTCAGGATACTCAGGAGTAGAAAGAGTGAGAACCTTCAGCTCAGGAAGGTCCTTCGGCTTGGGTGTAACTTGAGTCGTATCTACCGGATCGGGATCCGGAGTGGGACCCTGAGGCACTGAAGACCTGCAGGCACCCATAAGTACCATCAAAAGCAGTATGATTCTCATCTCTTTCATCAATTAGTTTTATTCTTCAAGCTTGAACAGGGATACACCTGCGCCCTCGGAGAGAGCTGCGATGTAGGTCTCGCCACCGATTTCGCGGACGATGCAGTCACACAGCGAGTTGCCGCTCTTGAATCCGGCGATAGGGCATTCCTGAGGATCGGAAAGGCCATACCTGAACACTCCCAGATTCTCGCCTGCCGCAGCAGTTGCAGATAGAGCTGAGAGAGCCGCTGAAAGGCTGTCGCCTACGAGAGGGATAATTCGGAGGCTGCAGTCTGTCATACCGTCCTCGAGATGGGCGAAGGCCATGTATTTCTGGTCATTGAACTCGAAGAAGTTGATTCCTTCGTCGGTAGCACCGAAGATGGAGGAATCGAAGGTCAGAGCCCTTGTGTAGGTATTTCCGGAGACATTGAAGAGGATAGGACGCTCTCCTGCGCAGCTGACCACATACTCAGTGTCGCTGTACTTGTACTCCTGACCATAGCTGGCCTTGCCGAAACCATCCACCTCTACGACTGTCGGAGTGGCGTTGATCACACCGCTCTTAACTGCGAATCTGTAGAGTTTGTGGCTGTCTGCTCCGTTTCCGCTGAGGAAGGAGATTATACCATCTTCCCAGGTACCGATGATTCCCATCTTGTCTCCAAGACGGAGGCCGTCGGTGTTCTCATAACTGAGGACCACCTTGGGATTAGCGTCTAAGCTGTCCCATGTGTAGACCTTGAGCGTTCCTCCGATAGCCAGGTTGCACAGGAGCACACGGTAACCGCTGCCGTCGGGAATTGTGCGGACTGCAGATGCGATGTGGGTTCCTCCCTCGATGCCGGTTCCGGATAGGGTTTTGACAAGTTCACCGTCTGTCATGCTCAAAACATACGGTCCTACCGCATCCTTGCCGTGCTGGGCGATGTAGACATACTGATCGTCCATAGCGATGGTCCTCTGCCACCAGCCTTCGATTCCGCGGGTAGCGGTTGCATACCAACTATCCTCAACGTTCTTCGGCTGGACATAGTGTCCCCACACACGCTCCGCCTTACGGATTCCGGAGGTCTTGACTACTACCTGATGGGTCTTCACCGCTTCGCCGCAGGTAAGGGTAAAGGTGACGCCGTTCAGTTTGTCGGAGAAATCAAGAGCCGCGCCGGATTCGATCGCGTTGCCATTCACAGAGACCACTGTCTCGGCAGGATCAACTGTAAACTCGACTGCCAGGGCGCTGAGAGCCGCAGCACCTGAGAGCTGGACCTCTCCGCCCATAGCGTTCTGACCTGCCACGGTAAGGGTAAGGAACTTAGGATCTGCAGCACCGATGGTGACGCTGATCACATACTCGGCAGCCGTTTTCTCCTCATACTTGAAGGTAACTGTCTGAGTTGCTCCGTTTGAATAGTTGAAGGTCTTCTGATACTCTGTAGTAAAGCCTTCAGGAATGTTAAGGAAGCTGACTGTAAGAGCCTTTGCGTTCTCCTTGTCTGCATACTCGAGGCTGATCTTGATGGTCTTTGCCGCATTGTCGACAACTGCCATATAGTCTCCGTCTATGCCGCTGACATCGATGTTGGCTGCTGAAAGGGTCAGCGTAGGGATAACCGGATCGGGATCCGGTTTTTCGGGTGTTTCGGGATTGTCGGGCCCGCAGGAGGCGAAGGCGAACATTGACGCCATTGCCAGAAGTGTTAAAACCTTTTTCATTTTTTAAAATATAATTGGTAGTTCTTAGTGTCTTTTCCATTCGCCGCTTTTACGGTGAAGTAAACTGTAACGTTGGTAAGGTCGCGAAGGCCTCCGATTCCGTGACCAAGGGGCTCCCACATCGCATCTGTCTCTACTATAGATGCTGTTGCAGGGATAGAGGCCTCGAGACGGCAGCGGCTTACGTCGGTAATCTCCGAGGGGAACTTGTACTGCCCTGCCCCGCTCTCGGCATCGTACATACCTCCGAGGGCGTTAAGGTCCTTAGCCACTACATTGTTTTCGGCATCATAGACCCACACCTTAAGGGCGCTTAGCGTACAAGCCGAATCCCCTTCCGGGAACTCAGGCTGGACGCAGGAGCTCAAAGCCAGCGCGGCAAGGGCCGCAAACAGTATAAATCTTTTCATTACCAGTCGCTGTTTTGTCTTGCAAGAGTGTTGTTTGAGATCTCATTCTGAGGGATCGGGAAACGATCGAACCTCTCGGGGTAATGTCTTGCTCCCATATCCGCCGAGATGAGCTGAGCAGTAAAGCCGCTTCCGCTCTTCTTCCAGAGAACGCCGTTGTATTTCTTGCCATCCAGAACCGCAATTGCGCGGCCGGTACGGCGCAGATCCCAGAAACGATGGCCTTCGAAACAAAGTTCGACTGCCCTTTCGTGGAGGATAACATCAAGGGCGGTATCCCAGGAAGTGATTGCCGGGGTGATGACATCGTCGCGGCCGAAGCGAGCTTTACGGAGGGTCTGAACATCGTTCAGAGCGCCCGTAAAGTCGCCAGACGCCGCGCGGCACTCAGCCCTTATAAGCAGGACCTCTGCCAGACGACACTCTATCCATGGAGTCCACGATCCGTCGAGGACATAGTCGAAATTTTCCGGATCCAGGTTCTTTCTGATATAATAGCCGGTCACCGAGTTTCCGGGCGAATTCTTCGATCCATACGGCATATACTTCATATCCACTCCGTTCTCGAAGAGCTCCATCGTCCTACCCTTCCACTCCGCGCCGTTCCAGAGCACGGCCTTCGCAAGCCTTGGATCGCGCGAGCCAACGTTATCGTTGGTTATAAAGCGTCTGGAGGCATCGGTAATATCGAAGGCGGAGCCGTCGGCATTGTCGAACATGTCCACGAATTCCTGGGTGGGGCCGGCCCAGCCGCCGCCGTAGTTGCCGCTGAGGTTCACATCGCCGGGCGAGCTGTAGCGCTGGTCGTAATAATGGACAAGGTCCACCTTCTTGAAATCGTAGCGCAGGATAGCCTCGTTGTCTTCGAGGTCATAGCCGCCGTTCTCGATTATATCGGTACACAGCGAATCTGCCTTCGCATAGCGGCCGGCATAGAGCATAGCGCGGGCGGCGATAGCCTCCGCCCCATATTTGTCGATCCTGCCCTTTGCCGCGGACGGGGTCGGGAGGTTGGCGCACGCGAACGAGAGATCGGCCCAGACCTGGTCCCACGACTGGGCAACCGTGGCCCTTGCCTTGTTCTTGCCCTTCGCGGTCATCTCCGAGATGTCGGTGTAGATGATGATGCCGAGGTCATCCTTGACCGAGGCGTGGCTGCGCATAATGAGATGGTAGCAGTAGCCGCGGAAGAACAGGGCCTCTGCGCGGTAGCGGGTTTTCTGCTCGGCGGGAAGCGGCGAGTCGTTGTCCAGCGCCTGAAGGAACTCATTGATTCGGCGTATCCAACCGTAGCAGGTAGTCCAGCAGTCGAAGTAGTTCTGGTCTACCCTCTGCTGGCCGTCCATCGTCATGATGAGGTTGCAATCGCCCGTTCCGGCTACGATACTGCTATACTTGAGGATATCGGTAAGGCCGTCGGACATGCTGGAGTTGGAGCCTCCGATAGCATTTCCTCCGAACTGACCGAAATTGCGTACTATTGGATAGAAGCTGTTGAGATACAGCTCCGTATTCTCTGCCGTACTTACTCCGTAGGGTCTGGCGTACTGGTTGGTAGGAGTAAGGTCTACACTGCTGCATCCTGCGAGCAGCGCCAGAGCCGATAACATTATCACAAGTCTTTTCATAGCCTTAGAATGTTATGTCCAGACCCGCGCTGAGAACCCTCTGCTGCGGGTAATATCCGTTCTGTACGCTCGGAACTTCGGGGTCGAGGCCGAGTTTCTTGAGCTTGCTGATAGTAAGGAGGTTCGAGCCGCTTATGTAGGCCCTCATCCTCGAGACCTTGATGTAATTGGTGATCTTCGAGGGGAAAGTATAGCCGAGCTGGACGTTCTTGAGGCGCAGATACGAAGCGTCGCGCTTCCAGAAGTCGCTCGCAATAGCATTGTTTGAACTTGTCTGGGTACTGAGGCGGGGGTACTCGGCGTCTGTATTATCGGGGCGCCAGCTCCCTTCGACAAGATACTTGGGCGGGTTGCTTCCCCACTTGAATGCCTGGGTGAAATAAGTACCATCCGAATATCCGAGAGCGGAATAAGTACCGCAGAGCATTACATCTGTCAGAGCCGCGCCCTGAAGGGTCGCATTGAAGTCGAACCAGCGCCATCCGGCAGAGATGTTAAGGCCGAACATCATCTTAGGGAGCTGAGATCCCGCGATCCAGGTTCTGTCCTCCAGAGTAATCTTGCCGTCTCCGTTAAGGTCCTTATACTTGATATCTCCTACCCGGACTGCATCGCTGGTCTTAGGCGAAGAAGCGAGATCCTGCTCGTCTTTGTATAGGCCTTCGGAGACATAGCCCAGAACGCTTCCGAGCGAAGTCCCGAGGCGGCTCTGCCAGACAGGGATATTGTCGCTGTCATTGGTAGAGATATAGCGGTTGGTCGCATATGAGGCGTTGGCCGAAACGTCGTAGACGAAATCGCCAAGGCGGTTGTGGTGAGAGAGGACGAGTTCGGCGCCCTTTACATCTACCACTCCCCCGTTGATTATGTTGGGGTAGTTGCCTCCGATGGAGGGCGGCATCTCGCCTGCCTGAGACTGAAGGATGTTTTCCGTAAGCTTGTAGAAGACATCTGCCTGGACTCCGAGCTTACCGTTCCAGAGGGAGAGGTCGCCGCCCAGGTTCCAGGTGGTAGTTGTCTCCCAGGTGATCTCGGTATTCGGGACCGAGGTAGTCGAGAGGCCCTGGACGGCCTTGCCGCCGAGAACGGCCTGCGCATTCTTCGAAAGGGCGACTCCCTGGACATAGAGGAAGTCGGAGATCTGGTCGTTTCCCAGCCGGCCCCACGACGCGCGGAGCTTCAGGTTATCGAGCCAGCCTTCCGTCCCCTCCATCCACGGCTCGCGCGAGATTCTCCAACCTGCGCTCACGGCCGGGAAAAGGCCCATGCGGTGGTCTTTAGCGAACTTGGCTGACCAGTCTTCGCGCAGAGAGGCCTGGAGCAGGTAGCGCCCGTCGTAGGAGTAGTTCGCCCTGGCCAGGAGGCCCTGGCGCCCGGTGTGGGAACGGTTACCCTTGACCGAATTAGGGGTGACTTCGGTACTGAAGTCGAGGTCGGGGATTTCTACTATGGCGAAGTTCTGCTTGGTTACGGTAAAGTAGCGGTAGGATGTCCCGCTCTGTTCCCAGACGAGGTCCGCGCCCACTTCGTGTTTGCCGAAGGAGCCGGTGTAGTTGAGCTGGGCCTGGCCGGTATAGCGGGTGAAGAGGGCCGATTCGTCCTGAAGGGTATTGACGCCGGTATTGAGGTGCGGAGAGTTGCCTTCAGTAAGGGTGACAAGAAGGGTTGTAGGGTCTTCAGTTCCGAACTGAGGAGTAACCTGAGGACAAGGGAGCATAAGCCTCTTGTTCAAGGTGTTCTTGAAGTCGTAGCTGAGCATTCCCTTGGCGGTAAGGCCCTTGAGCCAGGGCGCACGGTATTCGAGACTCAGCGCGGTCTGGACATAGCTGTTGTCTTTCTGCTGGAATCCGGACTCGTCGCGAGCGATCAGAGGGTTCTGATATCCTATATATGTTCCGTCCGGCATCCTGGGGTTGACGGTAGGCTTCGCGGAGATAGTGTAGAAGACTACGTTTTTGTAGCCGTATTCCGCTCCGCCGCCGTCCAGCGAGGCCGTAGGGTCTGACGAACCCGCCGAAACGCCACTCTGATGGCGCTGCTCTATACGGCCGGAAAGATCGAGTTTCAGGGTAAGGTCCTTGGTAAGGGAGACGTCGATGTTCGAGCGAAGGTTGTAGCGCTTGAACCAGACGTTGTCTATAAGGCCGTCCTGCAGGAGAGTACTTCCTCCGAGGAAGTAGCGGGCGGAATCGGTACCGCCGGAGACGGTGAGGTTGTGGCTCTGGCCCACTGCGTAGGGCTTGAAGATGAGCTTTACCCAGTCTGTATTTCCGAAAACGCCCTGAGGATCCTGTTTTGTTCCGTTGATGTAGGCTATCTCGTTCTCGGAATAATCCGGGAGGATCTGGCTTGAGGGACCTCTAAGGAGATTATCCGTAGCGGTAGCGAGGTTGTGCCAGTAAGCATACTCTGGGCCGTCCAGGAGCTCAACCATATCGGTGTTGCTCGAGAAGGTAACGCTTCCGTTGTAGTTCAATATAGGCTTTGAGGAGTCTCCCCTTCGGGTAGTAACGAGGATTACTCCGTTCGCTCCCTTTACTCCGTAGACTGCAGCAGATGCTGCGTCTTTAAGGATAGTAATGTTCGCGATTTCGCTGGGGTCGAGGTTGGAAAAGTCGCGCTCAACACCATCTACAAGGACAAGGGGCTGAGAGTTACCGGTGGTAGAGATACCGCGGATATAGATCGCAGCATCGTTCTCTCCGGGAAGACCGGTAGTCTGGCGCGAGACAAGTCCGGGGAGTTTTCCTCCCAGCATACCGGTAATATTGTCTACGGGGACGTTCTTCAGAGTTTTCTGGTTCATCGAGGCGACACTGGCGGTCAGGTCTCCTTTTTTCTGGACACCGTATCCTACTACCACCGCTTCATCCAGATTTACCGCGGCCTCGCTGAGGGTTACTTCGTAATAAGGTCTTCCGATAGGCCTGTACAGAGTCTCATAGCCTATGCAGGAGAATTCCAGCTCTCCTTTAGAGTATTTCTCGGGTATCTGGAGGTCGAACTCACCCTCAAGGCCGGTAATCGTACCTATCGTAGTTCCTCTGATAGCTACACCCGCTCCCGGAATCGGAATCTTGTCCTGATCCAGCACCTTTCCCTTCACTGTATTCTGCGCTAACAACTGCTGGCAGAATAATAATGCCAATCCCGCCGCGAACGCCAATATAAGCCTTCTCATCCTATATTATTAATTATGCATTCAAATTTAACGATTTTCTGCGATAATTCATATAGCGGATGAGGGATTTGGTCGCACTGCGTGCGGCCACGTCCCTCTAGATGTTAACGGGCGCCATCAGGCGCCGTGCCGTGAGGGAGGAGCGATGCGACGACCGGAAGGCACCCGCCGGGAGCGTAGCGGA
>JAEESD010000071.1 GCA_016286145.1 Bacteroidales bacterium
GTCTACTTTTTTACGATGAAACCAACACCGGAACTCTTCTCTGCGAACCAGTACAGTTCGCCTTCCTGTCTTAGCAGCTTAAAGGGAAGCTCCGCGAGGACAGGGACGAATTCCTTTCGCCTGAGCCTCAGCTGCATCTGCTGCTCTTCCCCGAGAGGACAGTCGAAACGTATTCCGACCAACTCTACGACTGTAAGGTCTGCGGGATTAAAAAGTCTCAGACGGTAACTTCCATCTGGACTTAACAGCAGCGAGCGCTGATTCCAGCCTTCTTCTCCAAGGATGTAGTCTACTCCTTCGATACCATAGGCACCCTGAGCAGTGTGATTCAACACACGGTCTTTCCCCTCCTGCTCTACCTTAAGCTTAAGCGGGGCTGCACTTCCTCCCTTAAACGTTATCTCAGCCGAGCGGGAATCTTCCGAGGAGTTCTCCTCAACAGAAATAATCGCCACGCCCTCGTTTAGAGGAGCTTTTGTCTGAATACACTTGATCCAGCCGGCGGAGACATCTACGCTATAGTCTACATTAAACTGCGTCCGGACGCTTAGTTCCTGGGCTTCATAGCCTATTTCAACTTCTGAATCCTCAGAGAGGATAACATCTTTCTGGCCCTGGACTACCGGTACGTCTATGGTATGATCGCCGATGGTAAGACGGGCCACGGTTTCGCGCGAGCCCACGCCCACGTTTTCGTCGCTGGCCCGGCAGGCCATTCGCGAATAGCCGGCATCGCCGTGGTCGGAGGTTAGCTTGACCCAGTCCGGATTCTCGGGTAGGACGGCCGTCCAACTGTAGGGGGAAGTAAACACTACAGAGCCCTCCCTGGTACCTTCGAGCTCGATCGAACGGGGCTTGAAGAAGGATAGAAGACCGGACTGGACGAAATCCTGGGAGACCGTTCCCTTGCCGGCTTTAACGGTAACTGTATTGTTTCTGTCTTCTTCCCCGAGATTATCTTTCAGGGTAATGACGAATTCTCCGCCCTTCTTCTCGTTTATAGACAATACCTTGATACTGGCCCAGGAACTGTCTTTCAATTCCGCCTTCCAGTGAAGATCGCAGACAACTTTCACTCTGATTTCTCCATTGAACGTACTGGCTGTCTGGGTGGCAGCTGTAATCTGAAGCGTTTCAGGCACCCGCTCCGATTCCGGTTTTAAACATGATACCGCTAAGGCAATCAAGGCGAGTGATAATATAGAGCCTATTCTTTTCATACAAATATAATTGGCTGCTAATATAACAATATTGTGTAATATTTGTAACTTTGCATTCCACATCGAATACCACTATTATTCTAGAAATGGAACTGAAAAACGCCACTGCAGGCACTCTCGAATCGGGTGATATCGTAATCCAGATAGCCCCGGGAGACGGTCTCAACATCGACCTGAACAGTACCGTCTCGGCCCAGTTCGGCCGCCAGATCAAACAGGTCATTACGGAAACCCTTACGGGTCTTGGAATTACAGACGCAACAGTTACGGCAACCGACAAAGGCGCCCTCGACTGCACCATACGCGCCCGTGTAACTGCGGCAGCTGTCCGCGCAACTGGAAAAGACGTATGGAAAGACTGAGAAGAACTATGATGTTCGTTCCCGGCAACAACCCGGGAATGATGGCAGACGCCCATATTTATGGTCCCGACTCGATTATGCTCGATCTCGAGGACTCCGTAACGATGGCAGAAAAAGACACTGCCCGCCTGCTCGTTTACAACGCACTTAAAAGCATAGACTACGGCGATACCGAGATGGTAGTCCGCATCAATCCCCTCAGCACCCCCTATGGCCGTAAGGACGTAGAGGCTGTAGTAAAGGCCGGAGTGGATGTCATCCGTATGCCTAAAACCGAGACTGCAGACGAAGTCCGGCAGCTCGAGGCCGAGATTATCAAGGTCGAGACCGAGCTGGGCTGCGTAGGCAGGACCCTGATTATGGCCGCGATCGAAAGCGCGCTCGGAGTTGTGAACGCCTTCGAAATCGCCAGCGCCTCGAAGAGGATGATGGGCATCGCCCTTGGGGCCGAGGACTATTCGGCCAGCCTGAAGACCCAGCGCACCCCCGGCGGGGCCGAGCTGCTGCTCGCTCGTGAGACCATAGTCGTCGCCGCCAGAGCCGCCGGAATCTCCTGCTTCGATACGGTTTATTCGAACCTCGACGATATGGAGACCTTCCGCAAGGAAGTCGAGCTCATCCGCGACCTCGGATTCGACGGAAAATCCATCATCAACCCCCGTCAGATAGAGGTTGTCAATGAAGTCTTCACCCCTACCCCGAAGGCTATCGAGAAATCGCTCAAGATAGTTGCGGCAATCAAGGAAGCCCAGGCTAAGGGCTCCGGAGTTATTTCCGTCAACGGTAAGATGGTCGACCGCCCGGTAGTCATCCGCGCAGAGAGGACCATCGCTTATGCTATCGCGTCAGGCGTACTTAAAGAGGAGGACGTGCTATGAGAAATACAAAGGTAGTTTC
Source organism: Bacteroidales bacterium (assembly GCA_016286145.1). Lineage (GTDB taxonomy): Bacteria > Bacteroidota > Bacteroidia > Bacteroidales > UBA932 > Cryptobacteroides. The sequence continues at coordinate 2,480 of JAEESD010000071.1, forward strand.
GCTCGAAGAAGCGATCCGCAGATCTGGCCTCAAGAACGGCCAGACCATCTCCTTCCACCACCACTTCCGCGGTGGAGACAAAGTCGTCAACCTGGTAGTGGACAAACTGGCCGAGATGGGCTTCAAAGACCTTAAACTCGCAGCCTCCAGCCTCTCAGACGTCCACGCCCCGCTTATCGAACACATCAAATCCGGCGTCATCACCGGAATCAGCACCTCCGGCCTTCGCGGCGAGCTCGCAAACGCCATCTCCCACGGCCTGCTTAAGGAACCGGTAGTCTTCCGGTCCCACGGCGGACGCGGCAGCGCAATCGCCAGCGGGCAGCTCCATATCGACGTCGCCTTCCTCGGCGCCTCATCCTGCGACGAGCTCGGAAACGCCTCCGGCTGCCCCCGCTCCGAAAACGCAAAGTCAATCTGCGGTTCGCTCGGATATGCCCTGCCGGACGCCCAGTACGCAGACCACGTAGTAGTCCTTACAGACGATCTGGTCGCCTACCCCAATGTACCGATGTCTATCAAGGCCAGCCAGGTAGAGTCCGTAGTAGTCGTAGAATCCGTAGGCGACAGCTCGAAGATTTCCTCGGGCGCAATCCGCGATTCGAAGAATCCCCGCGACATACTCCTTGCAAAGCAGGCGGCGAAAGTCATCATCAACAGCGGCTATTTCAAGGACGGTTTTTCTATCCAGACCGGTACTGGCGGCGCCTCGCTTGCGGCCGTCAAATACATACGCGAGAGTATGATTCAGCAGGGCATCAAAGCCTCGTTCGCCCTCGGCGGAATTACCGCCCATATGGTCAAGCTCCACGAAGAGGGCCTGATCGACAAACTCATCGACGTCCAGTCATTCGATAAGGTCGCGGCCGAATCTATCGCCAGCGACCAGTCCCACCAGGAAGTCTCGGCAGTAGACTATGCCAGCGCCGATCATCTCGGCTCGGCAGTCCACGCTCTGGATATCGTTATCCTCTCGGCCCTCGAGGTGGACGTGAACTTCAACGTCAACGTCCTTGTAGGCTCAGACGGCATCATCCGCGGCGCTATCGGAGGCCATCCGGACACGGCCGAAGACAGCGCGCTGTCGATAATCGTTTGCCCGCTGCTGCGCGGTAGAATCCCGTGCGTGGTGCCGAAGGTCACCACCCTCATCACCCCGGGTAAGGGAGTGGATGTTGTCGTGACCGAATACGGTATAGCCGTGAACCCAGGCCGGCCGGAGATTGCCGAAAGGCTGGCGGCCGCAGGGCTCAAGATAGTGGACATAAAGGATCTGGCCGCTAAGGCTAGTTCGATAATCGGTCAGCCCGATCCCCTGCCCTTCGGAGAGAAGGTAGTCGGAATCGTGATGGACCGCCACGGTAAAGTACTTGACGAGATCCATAATATAGTCGAGTGATAAGCCTCGAACAACTGTTGGAGAGCCGGGAAAGGCGTGTTCAGCATCAACAAGAGATGTTGCAGGCCTTCCCCGGCTGCTCTTTGATATGTCTTACTGTCCAGCTTCCCGGGCCTGAGAAGCGCAACCGCGAATCGCTGATTATCGGGGGCGCCGGGCTTGGGGCTCTGCTAAATGTATTCGGAAGCGTCCTTCGCCACATCCACGTCCGCGACCTCGAAACAGGCTATGAAGCTTACTTGCTCGTGCCTCTTCCCGCAATTGAGGTAAAGAAGCGTTGCTGCAAGATCGAGGATACTCACCCGTTGGGAAGGTTGATGGATATCGACGTACTCTCTGATCAGGTCGGGGATCTTCAGCCCCTTTCCCGCGCTGATATCGGTCTTGAGCCCAGGCGTTGCCTGCTCTGCGCGAACGAAGCCAGATACTGTATGAGGGCGAAGACACACACCAAAGAAGAGCTGCTCGAAAAGATAAGTCAGATGGTATTGGCTTATTCAGAGTAATTGATTAGATTTGTATCGTATTTCATAAGTGGGTCATACCGGGAGTATTGGGAAGCCTGCAAAAATGGAAACTATCGCAGAACAGGACATACAGGAGATACCGCTGTCATCTCCTTTCTTCCGCGCAAAAGTAGCGCGTTTTCTCGAGGACAACGGTCTCCGGCCGGAAGTCCTTGTTTCTTATTATACGATCCAGTCTCCTTCCGGTGAAATCCTCGCCGGGGCGGGCCTGGACGGCGATATAATAAAGTGTGTCGCGGTTTCCAGCGCCCTTCGCTCAGAAGGCCTTCTGACTCCCCTTCTCTCGCACGTTATTTCCGAAGCGGCCGCCAAGGGCATTCTCAATCTCAAGGTATTTACCAAGCCCGAATATCGAGCCATTTTCGAAAGCCTTGGATTCAAGTTACTGGCATCTGCTCCGCTTGCCATCCTGATGGAAAACGGCCGCGGACTCGAAGAATACTGCTCGTATCTTCGTAAGCACCAGGCTCCCGGGGTTATTATAATGAACGCAAACCCCTTTACTCTGGGGCACAGATATCTGATTAGTCAGGCCCTCAATAATTTTGCAACGCCCTGGCCCTACAGTATATCTTCCAAGTCGAAGAATCTCGCGATTATTCCCGTCCGTGAAGACGTCTCAATGTTTAGCTACGAGGAACGCCGCGAGATGATCCTGAAGGGAGCAGACGAAGATGCAGATGTACTGGAAGGATCAGCTTACCAGATTTCGGCCGCGACCTTCCCCACTTACTTTTTGAAAGACCTTTCCGAAGCATCCGAGACGCAGATGCGTCTGGACATAGATCTCTTCGGACGTCATATAGCTCCTGCGCTAGGCGCATCCATCCGTTTTGTGGGCGCAGAACCATCAGATCCGCTTACGGCGCGTTATAATAAGCTGATGAAGGAGTTGCTCCCCCGCTACAAGGTGATGGTAGTGGAACTGCCCCGGGCGACAGACCACGGAAAGCCCATAAGCGCGGCGCGGGTGCGCGAGGCGCTGGAGGGCGGCGACTTTGAGTCGGCGGCGGCGTTGACGCCGGCCTCGACTCACCCCTACCTTCTCGCAGCCCTCGCCGAGCGCGCCCTCCTCGCGGAACTGAATGCGCCGCTAAAGCCCGGTCTGGTAGGACCGGATGGTTCTGGAGCACATTCCGATATGGATTATGAGCTGATGCTCAGAAGCATCCGCGCCCTGAGGCCATACTGGTCGCAGATTGCTGAGGCGGCGGGTGCAGACCAGCTCCGCTCGCTAGGCATCGCCGCAGAAGAGGCGATGCTCGCCGCGACCGGCGGAGTCAACACCCACCGCGGCGCCATCTTCGCCCTCGGCCTCGCCCTGAACGCCCGCGCAGACAGCAGCAGAATCTCCGCGCTCGCGGAGCAGATCTGCGCCGGGAACCGCAGCCTTGGCGCCAGACAAATGGCTCTGGACGGCTATAAGCCGCTTTTCGAAGACTGGCTGCCATACTACAGAAGCCTTGAGGGCGACGAACTTCAGGTTCAGAAGACCCTGCTCAGGATAATGTCTACGCTCGATGATACCTGCATCATCCACCGGGTAGGCTCTGAACGCGCGCAGGAAGTGAAAGCCGAAGCCTCCAGTACGTCAGACCTTAAAGAGCTGTGCGCCCGGTACGCTTCGGAACGCATTTCCCCGGGAGGCGCAGCCGACATGCTTGCATTGACAATTTTTATCAACTCAATACTAAAAACCAATTAACTTATCATGGTAGAACTTATCGAACACGGTGTTTACCTTCTGGACGGCAAGACCCTCGCAGAAACCGCTCCTCTGTCTCCCGACGAGGCCCGCGAAAACACCATCGCCTACGGAATTCTCAGAAGTCACGACGTAGACGGATCCAAGGGCAAAAAACTCCGCATCAGATTCGATGCGATGGCATCCCACGACATTACTTACGTAGGAATCATCCAAACTGCCCGCGCCAGCGGACTGGACACTTTCCCTATTCCCTACGCTATGACAAACTGCCACAACTCGCTCTGCGCGGTAGGCGGAACAATCAACGAAGACGACCACGTCTTCGGTCTTAGCGCCGCAAAGAAATATGGCGGAATCTATGTCCCTGCAAACCAGGCGGTTATACACCAGTACGTAAGGGAGAAACTCGCCGGCTGCGGCCGTATGGTCCTCGGTTCCGACTCCCACACCCGCTATGGTTCACTCGGCTGTATGGGTGTTGGCGAAGGCGGCGGTGAGCTCGTAAAACAGCTCCTCAAGAACACCTGGGACATCAATGCTCCTGAGGTCGTTCTCGTCTGGCTCGAAGGAAAGCCCAAACACGGCGTAGGTCCCCACGACGTAGCTATCAGCCTCGTCAAGGCAGTCTTCGAGTCAGGGTTTGTGAAGAACAAGGTTCTCGAATTCGCAGGCCCCGGAGTCAAGGAACTCCCCGTAGATTTCCGTAACGGAATCGACGTAATGACTACCGAAACTACCTGCCTCAGCTCTATCTGGATTACAGACGAGAAGGTAGAAGAACACTACAAGATGCACGAGCGTCCCGAGGCTTACAAGAAGCTCGAGCCCGGAAAGGTCGCTTACTACGACAGTATGATCCGCATCGATCTCTCCAGCCAGGAGTGTATGATCGCTCTCCCCTTCCACCCCTCAAACGCTTACACTATCCACGAGCTTCAGGCTAACCCCGAGGCTATCCTGAAGGCAGTCGAGGAAGATACCCGCAAGCGCTTCGGCGACAAGGTCAGCGTAGATCTCGTCTCAAAGATCAAGAACGGAAAGGTAGTAGCAGACCAGGCTCTTATCGCTGGCTGCTCCGGAGGAACCTACGACAACCTCTCCGAGGCCGCATCAATCCTCAAGGGCAAGACTATCGGAAACGACTACTTTACGATGAGCTGCTACCCTCAGTCTACCCCCGTTTATCTCGCAACTACCCGCAACCACATCGCAGAGGAACTCCTCGAAGCCGGCGTAGTCATCAAGCCCGCATTCTGCGGCCCTTGCTTCGGCGCCGGCGACGTACCCGCCAACAACGGCTTCTCCATCCGCCACACTACCCGCAACTTCCCCAACCGCGAAGGCTCCAAGCCCGGCCAGGGACAGATTTCGCTCGTCTCGCTGATGGACGCACGTTCGATCGCTGCTACAGCAGCCAACGGCGGCGTACTTACCGCAGCAACCGACATCGAGTATGAGGATACCCACAAGCCTTACAGATTCGACGGCCGTATCTACAAGAGCCGCTGCTACGAGGGCTTCGGCAAGGCCGATCTGAGTGTGGAGCTCCGCTATGGACCCAACATTAAGGACTGGCCCAAGATGTATGAGATGCAGGAGAATATGCTCCTCGAGCTCGCGGCCGTTAT
>JAEESD010000072.1 GCA_016286145.1 Bacteroidales bacterium
TTGACCGTAAGACTTTTATACTCCCTATTATCGCCCTCTGTCTGTCGATGGTCGGAGATGTATTCGGAGATACTAAACTCGGAGCCTTCCACGACGTATCCTTCCTCCTTCAGATATTCTTCTTCATGGCGGCTCACTTCGTCTATATCGGCTCTTTCGTCCGATTCGGAGCTGCGCCTAGACCTGAAGGATTATCTAAACTGGACCTGGCCGGACGTATTGCGATAGCTACTGTACTCGTAATCGCGCTGATCGCCCTGTGTGACTTTATGTTGCCAGCGCTCGAGAGTAAATTCCGCTTAGCAGTGTGTGCTTATATGGTTATTACCATCATGATGGCCTTTACCTCGCTGATGCAGACCCGCAGACACGTCTGGTACGTCATCCTGGGTGCTACACTCTTTGTCATCTCAGATGCGATTATAGCATGGACATCATTTGTCCCCAACAACATTCCGCTGTCCGTCGAGGATACGATGGTATTTCTGACTTATTATGGAGCTCAGATACTCCTTAACATAGGACTGATAAAGAAGCACTAAGCTTTCTTCTTGCTACGCGAGAAAGGATTAGGCACCCTGATTTTAGAAGTCGGGGTGTCTTTTTTAACCAGCCTGTTGATACGGATCTGACGCACTTTGTCCTGGAGAAGGAGAACCAGCTTGAACTGTCCGTCGCGGCCGCCGGCCTTAAGGCTGAGGCGCTTGAACATCTCGTATGAGTTCGGGTACAGGACATTGGTGTGGGGCATCTTAAGGCGCATAGAATCGCGCTTTGTCTTGTACTCTACATTCATCTTCTTCAGGTTCTCGTCTACCTGGATAGTGAAATCCGAAGCCTGGTCCTTTGAGGTTTCTTCGTCTGCGAACTCGTAGTAGAAGTCGTAGTTGGAGTTTTCGGGAGAAGCGAAGCCGATGAAGAAGTTGACCTTCATTCCGGTCTGCTCTTCCGCCTCATGGACAGCGTCGATAAACTGCTTTTCGTAGAGTTTCTCGCCGGTAATACTTACTATACCGTTGACCTTCTGTACGAGGTGGATCTTAGGAGTAGTCTTGAAAAATCCTCCTACCTCGACCATATCGTGCATATTGTAGCGATAGAGGCCGGAGAAGGTGGTTACATAGATACAATACCTGACGCCCTTCTTGAGCTCGTGGAGACGGTAGAAACGGGGATTCTCGCTCTCCATATCGCTTTCCTCTACAAACTCGTAGTAGTTCATGTTCGGGAAAAGGATAGTATCTACCGTGTCGTCCAACACAAGACCGAAACGACACTCGGATGCGGCGAAGCCTATCTCCTGATAGTAAGTCTGCTCTGGAATCATCGCGGCGACCTTGTCTGCAGCGATCTTTGTGTTTCCACACTTCCAGGTATTGAGGAACTGGAGGTTTGGCCAGAAGTCCTTGAACTGCGGTTCGGGATGTTCCGCCTTGACCTTTCGGAGGAACTCGGCTCTCTTGTGGTCCGGCTTAAGATTGGCAGTTATTTCCTCACGTACTTCCTCAGGAATATCGTATTTCTCGGAAAGAGTTCCGTTCTCTACATCCTCAATGATCTCGTCGAAGTGATCCACCGCAGACTTGGCGAACTCGAGCATGGTCGAGGGATTGGCCGTGACGATAAAGGTGATGTCCTGCCCTACTCCGAGGCGCATCATAGTGTAGTAACGTGCGGTATAGTCCGGAATATCGTTGACGCAGGCGGGGATAGTATACTTCTTCCTGATGAATCCGGGAATCTTTTTCTGGGTAAGGCCGCTGACAGAGCCGGTAACGGTTCCGTCCGGGGCATAGCCTTCGATAACCTTACTGACGGACTGGAAGAGTTTTCCGTCCTGCCAGTGGGGTCTGTGGGTCACTACAGTCCATATCCACATCTTCGACATGCGGCTGTAGACCGTACGCATATAGCGCGCCGAAATAGGGATGAACTTAGGCTTGCTGGTAGTTCCGGAGGTGGTCGCATACATGATGGGCTTGCCGGGGATAAGAACGTCCGGTTCGCCCTGTTTGTGGCGCTCCACATAGGGGCGGAAAGCCTCATAGTCGGAAGCCTCTACTGCGTGTTCGAACAGGCGGAAGAGCTGGTCTGCATTGCGGGCCCAGAGTATCTTTGAGAAGTGATGCTCCCTGCCGTAGACAGTATTGGCATTTTCCCGGAGTATCTTTCGGAGCGTCTTTGCGCTCGACTGTTTCGGGTGTTTGCTCGCATAGATAAGGTTCAGCCGCACCGGTAGCGCGACGAGCCTCATTGCGAAATTGGTGATGGCGTTTATAATATTCATCAGATAGGTCTCAGTACATCACAAGGAATCAATAAACGTGTTCGTTCAGGAATTCGCGGACTTTTTCCGTATACTCCGCAGGATGGTCCCTGAAGGCTTCGCCGTGGCGTGAGCCGGGAGCGAGCCAGAGCTCTTTGTAGCCCTGAGTCTTAGCTTCGTAATTGCGATAGACCATCTCCGTAGGGACGAAGTCGTCGTTGTCGCCGTGGATGAAGAGTATAGGAAGGGTAGATTTCCGGAGCTGATTGACGGATGAAGCCTCCCTGAAGCCCCAGCCCCAGCGGAGTTTTACCATCACGTCTGCCGTCGCAAGAATGATATCGGGAAGATGCATGCTCTTTTTTACGTGGGCAAACTCCTCCCAGACATCAGTATAACCGCAGTCCTCGACGATACCCTTCACATATGAAGGAAGTTCGTCCCCGGAAGCCATCATTACGGTCGCTCCGCCCATAGAGATGCCGTGGTAGACCTGAAGGGTGTCGCCGAATACTTCGTGGCCCAGAGCGCTCCATTTTTCGAAATTCAGACGGTCAAACCATCCCATCTGGGCATGGTTGCCCTCGCTGCGATAATGGCCGAAATGGGTCGGGATGACTACATTGAACCCGAGCGAGTCGCGGAACATGCGCGCGATATGGGTCATGCAAAGAGGCGAAGAGGTGTAGCCGTGGGCTATGATGGCCGTGCGCTTGCTGGGAGCCTCGGCCGGGCATATGTAGCCCTGAAGCTTGTATTTGCCGCTATAATCGATGATGGTCGTGTCTTTCATCAAACCTCTGGCTTCCAGGCCGCGGAACCACTCCCCGGTGTGGAAGTAATCATACATATAGGCAACTTCCCTGGCGATCTCCTTGTCGCGGATTCCGTTCTTCGGTCTGAGGGCGTATCTTACCATATACGCTCCGACGAACAGATCAGCAAAAACAAGCAATCCGCAGATGCATGCAAGAACAATAATTATAACCTTCTTCGACTTTTTCATGCGACAAATATAACAAATTATGCGAGAGTGGCGACTATTCTTTCAAGAGCCTCCTGGAGCAGCGAGCGCTGAGTAGCGAGGTTGATTCTTATGTAACCCTCCGAACCATACATCTTTCCGGAGTTGATCCAGACCTGGGCGTCTCTGAGCAATCTGACCTCCAGTTCGTCGGCCGATACTCCCAGCGGAGTAATATCTATCCACGCCAGATAAGTCCCCTCCAGGACACATACCTTAAGCTCGGGCAGCTTAGATTGGAACGTCTCAAGCAGGAGCTTATAATTAGCCTGAACATACTCATTCATTTCCGCGAGCCAACGCGCCCCCTCGGGCGAGTAGCAAGCCTCCAGGGCTACGGGGCCGAACACGTTCAGGTCGCATATCTCGTTGACATTGATGGCCTTATCGATAAGCGCAGCCCAGTCTTCCCTCTCGCATACGAGGAACGAGGTATGAAGGCCGGCAACGTTGAAAGACTTGGAATGTGAACACAAAGTCACGGAGTTCCTGCAGAATTCAGCGCCCAGCGAGGCGAACGGAGTATAAGCATGGCCCTCCGAAACTATCTCGCAGTGGATTTCGTCCGAGACTACCGTAGTCCCATGGCGAAGCGCTATCTCCCCTACCTTTCGAAGCTCTTCCGGGGTCCATACCCTGCCCGCGGGGTTGTGGGGGTTGCAGAGCAGCAGGATCTTGTTCGTGGGGTCGGAGCATACGCGCTCGAGGCCCTCGTAATCATATTCGTAGGTAAAGCGCCCGTCCGGCAGCTCGCGCCTCAGCAGCGGGACGTCTACCAGGCGGCATTCGTCGTTCCTTACAGACGAGAAGAAGCAGTTGTAGACCGGCGACTGGACGATGACGCCCTCGCCGGGCCCGGCCATGGCCTTGATTACAGCCGACAGAGCGGGCACAACGCCCGGGGTATACTGGATCCACTCGCGCCTGAGCTGGAGATTGTGGCGGGTCGCGAACCAGCGGATTATCGCCTGATAAAACGAGTCCATGACCATCGTATAGCCGAATACGCCCTGATCCAGGCGCTTTCGAAGCGCATCCATAATGAACTCAGGAGCCTCGAAGTCCATATCTGCAACCCAGAGAGGTATTACCCTCTCGCGCTGCTCTTCCGTTAGTTTTACTCCCATCGGGAGCGGATAGTCCCACTTGATACAGCCGCTGCCGCGCCTGCAAGTCTGTTTGTCAAAGTTATAAGTCATAGTCAATTATGCAGTTTCCTGGCTCTTTTATATTCTTGTCCAGAATTATTTCTCCTACGCTACCTACCCGGATATGGCCTGAGCGTGGGTTCTTTATTGAAGTGATATTTCCTTTTATTGTAGCCTGAACGTCGGAGTATTCGAATGCGAGGTCGGCGTCGGGCTCGAAGGTGCAATCTTCGAGCACCAAGCCGCTTGCATAGCAGAGGGGCTGAGTACCGGCTATGTGGCAGCGAACAAGACGCAGATTCCTAGAGTGCCATCCCAGGTATTCTCCGCTGATGCGTGAGTCGTAGACTGTTACGTTCTCAGTCTCCCAGAATGCGTCTTTAGTGTCAAGTTCGCTGTCTCGTATCTCTATATTCTTCGCCCACTGGAACGAGTAGTTTCCCTGCAGTTTGAACCTCTCAACTCGAACTCCGTTGCAGTGCATAAAGATATAGTCTCCGTGGACGGCCTCCACATCCTCTACAACTACATTCCTGCAGCTCCACAGCGTCTCCAGGGCATCAGTAAAGCGTAGACGGCGCAAAGTCACCCCATCCATCTCGCGGAAAGCCTTAGGCGCGTCAACCAGCGTATCTTCTACCACCATATCCTTCGAATACCACATCGAAGCGCGCGCTCCGGGAGTCAGCTCGCAGTTCTTTACTACCGAGCCGTCGCAGCACCATAGTACGTATTTGCCCTCGAAGCGGCAGCCTACTGCCTCAATATTGGCGGTCTCCTTCAGAGCCGACTCTCCGGCATGTATAACTACTCCCTCCAGCCTGAGGTCTTTCTCACAATACAGCGGTCTCTCGCCGCCGAATTCCATATCTTTTATAAGTTTCATATTTCTTGTTCAGTAAGTTTAGTCTTAAGCCATTTGGTTCCGCTGATACGAAGAACCATCAGCAGTCCCCTGACGTTGAGCTCCACGAACATCGCAATCCAATATCCCATGAGCCCATATTTCGGAGTCAGCAGCAGCGCAAGGCCGATCCTGACTATCCACACGCTCACAAAGTTCAGAACGGTAGGTATCTTTGTATCGCCGGCGCCCACGCAGGCGGCGTAGGCCACTATCGAAGCGGCGTAGCCAGCTTCGGCAAAGGCCTCCAGCCGCAGACACCGGGCGCCGAGCGCTACTACATCTGGATCAACGCTCAGCAGCGCCATAATCTGCGGCGCGAAGAAGTACATTAGCACCGCGAGCGATGACATCATCCCCACTCCAAGCCCCAACGTAATTCTAGAAAAGCTCCTAGCAAGGTCTTTTCTTCCCGCGCCAAGGCTCTGGCCCACGAGCGTCGTGGCGGCATCGCCCATACCATATCCCGGCATGTAACAGAAACTCTCCGCGATAATTGCAAACGAGTTCGCGGCTATCGCGACCGCCCCCAGCGGGGCCACGATCAGTGTACTTGCTACATACGCGCCCCTCATCACGAGATTCTGGACCCACATCGGCCCCGTTACATCGAAGGCCTTGGCCATGCACTCCCGCGTCGGGACAAACGATCCTTTCTCGCCTACTATCCTCAGGTTCTTGTTCCTGAAGAGCAGCACCCACATCATCAGAATCCCGGCTATCACCTCGGCAATTCCGGTACCCAGCGCCGCTCCCATTACTCCCATCCCCGCGCCGGGCATGGTGAACTCAATCCCAAAAGCACTTACCTCGCGAGTCGGGAATATGAGCAGGAAGTTGAATATGACATCCAGCACGCACATCACTATATAGAGCACGCTCGGAACCAGCATCTCGCCGCTACATTCGAGCATCGTGCTCCCGTAGAGCCCTATCTGCATAAACGGCAGGAACGCAGCATAGATGAGGAAGTATGCCGATGCGTCCGGCCGTATCGATGCCTCGCCTCCGAGCCAGCGCGGGAGCGGTTCGGCGATCGCGACTCCGGCCAGCGCGAGTATGAGCGAAAACGCTATGACTACGAGCATGCCCTGACGCAGGATGCTCCTTGCGCCGAAGAAGTCCCCGGCCCCGACGCGGTGGGCCAGCTGGACCGAGAATCCCTGTCCCAGCGCTATACAGAACCCGTTGAATATCCATGTCGTGGTCGAGACCAGCCCGATCGAGGCCGATGCCGCAGCCCCGAGGCTGCCGACCATGGACGCGTCTATGAATTCGAGCAGGACGGAGGCCAACTGGGCCATTATCGCCGGCCCGCAAAGCAGCAGGGTCAGCTGAACCCGCTGTCCGCGCGAGATATGTCTCCCCTCGCGTATCAGCCCCAGCAATAAGTCCTTATTTCCTGCCATTATCTCAAATCCGACACTAGCCCTAACTCTCTACCACTCATCATCCGATCGACAGCGCCAGCGTCCACACTCCGAACCTGACCGCGATTCCTAAGAATATCATCAGACAAGTCAGCACCGTGGGCGACTTATACAGCCCCAGGGCCACCAGCAGCGGTTTCCCGACCACCGGCACCCATCCTATGAGCCCTGCAAACGGTCCATCTTTCTTTACCGTACTTTGCTGCTGTTCTACCTTTTCCGGGGATACGTGGAAGTATTTCTCCACCCACTTTGTTTTCCCCGCCCGGCCAAGCAGGAACGTAGTTATAGTTCCAAGGGTATTTCCCACTACTGCCACCACCAGACACGCCAGCCACTCCTCTTTCATCGCAGCCATTATCGCTACGTACAGTACGTCCGAGCTAAACGGCACTATAGTTCCCGCGAGAAACGTCCCGAGAAACAGTCCGATAAGTCCTAAATCAGTCAGATCCATACTTTACTTCTTCTTTTTACTGCGAATAAGGATTACGATCCACGCGATGATGATTATCCAAAGGATGTCAGTTGTGAGAAGACTCAGACCTAGATAATTCAGGAGCAGCAAGCCGGCGAGTACGCCCAGGGCAGGCAGCAACACTTTTAGCATTCCCGCTCCCAGGAAGCCCCATACGGTTCCGTACCGAAGCGAGGAATAATCCTTCCTAAGCAATTTCATCCTGACGAACCAGAGCGCGAAAAGGAAGATAACGCACTGCGTTATAGGAAGAGCATTGTACATGTTCCAATCAGGGTCGTTGGTCTTAACAGCAAACGGAAGAACAGGATTGATCTTGCTGTAGAACTCGAACAGGAACGGTGTTACGAACAGAACGAGTGTCCAGAACATCAGGTTAATTCCGTCTATAGTAGAACCGGAATACTTGACCATCTTGTCTGTATACTCCTTGATCGGGGAGTTGCCTGCGTAGAACCTGTCGTAGGC